>DATAZS010000089.1:0-4103 GCA_036271915.1 Polyangia bacterium | reverse complement strand
CGGCGGCGACGCCAGCAAGGGTAAGGGCAATCCCGCCGATCGGCCCGTGCCCGTCCTGCTCGCGAAGGCGGCGACGCGCGACGTGCCCATTACGATCGAAGGCCTCGGCACGGTCACGGCGTACAAGACCGTCACCGTGCGACCGCAGGTCGACGGGCGGCTCGACAAGGTCGTGTTCCGCGAGGGCCAGGCCGTCAAGCACGGCGAGGTCCTCGCCGAGATCGATCCGCGGCCGTTCCAGATCATGCTGCACACGGGCGAGGCGGCGCTCGCGCGCGACCAAGGGCAGCTGCACGGCGCCGAGCGCGATCTCGAGCGCTACCAGGCCGTCGTGCAGAAGCAGCTCATCCCCCAGCAGCAGGTCGACGACCAGCGCGCGCTCGTCGAGCAGTACCGCGGCAACGTCGGGGGCGACCAGGCGACGATCGAGAACGCGCGACTGCAATTGGACTACGCGCGCATCAAGTCGCCCATCGACGGGGTCACGGGCGTGCGTCAGGTCGATCCGGGCAACATCGTGCACGCCGCCGACACGACGGGCGTCGTCATCGTGACGCAGCTCGATCCGATCGCCGTCTTCTTCACGCTGCCGCAAGACGATCTGCCGCGCGTCGCGTCCGCGCAGGCCAAGGCGCCGCTCGTCGTCGAGGCGCTGGGCCGCGACGGCAACCAGCCGCTCGCGACGGGCAAGCTCGAGGTCATCGACAACCAGATCAACACGGCGACGGCGACCATCCGGTGCAAGGCGGTCTTCGCCAACCCGCAGCACACGCTGTGGCCCAACCAATTCGTCAAGGCGCGCCTGCAGCTGTCGGTGCGCAAAGGCGCGATCGTCGTCCCAGCCGTCGCCGTACAGCGCGGGCCGCAGGGCACGTTCGTCTACGTCGCCGACAACGACAAGGCCGACATTCGCAACGTGACCGTCGACGTGCTCGAGGGCGACCAGGCGCTCATCGGCAAGGGGCTCAACCCGGGCGACGCCGTCGTCATCGAGGGGCAGAACCAGCTGCGTCCGGGCTCGAAGGTCGTCGCGCGCACGGGCGGCGACAGCGCGGGCGGTGGCGCGGGCGGCGCCAGCGGGCACGGCAAGCGCGGCGGCGCGGGCGGCGGAGGCGCGCACCCGTGAGCATCTCGGCGCCGTTCATCAAGCGTCCCGTGGGGACGGCGCTGCTCATGGCGGGCGTGTGCATCGGCGGTCTCGTCGGGTACAAGCAGCTCGCGGTCTCGGCGCTGCCGCAGGTCGACTATCCGACGATCGTCGTGTCGACGCTGCTGCCGGGCGCCAGCGCCGACACGATGGTGTCGGCCGTCACGACGCCGCTCGAGCGGCAGCTGGGGCAGATTCCGTCGCTCGCGCAGCTCACGTCGGTCTCGAGCGCGGCCAGCTCGCAGATCACGTTGCAGTTCACGCTCGACCGCAACATCGACGCCGCCGAGCAAGACGTGCAGGCGGCCATCAACGCCGCGTCGAACCTGCTGCCCAAGACGCTGCCGACGCCGCCGACGTACAGCAAGAGCAACCCGGCCGACGTGCCCGTGATCTCGTTCAGCGTCAGCTCGGACACGGTGCCGCTGTCGCAGGTCGACGACTACGCCGACTCGATCCTCGCGCAGAAGATCTCACAGGTGTCGGGCGTCGGCCTCGTGACGTTGAACGGCGGCCAGCGGCCCGCCGTGCGCGTGCAGGTCGATCCCGTCGCGCTCGCGGGACGCGGCCTGTCGCGCGAGGACGTGCGCACGATCCTCGTCGCCGCGAACGTCAACCAGCCGAAGGGCAACCTGGACGGGCCGCGCCAGAACTACACCGTCGCCGCGAACGACCAGCTCCCCGAGGCCAAGGGCTACGGGCCGCTCGTCGTCGCGTACGTCAACGGCGCGCCCGTGCGCCTGGCCGACGTCGCGAAGATCGTCGACGGCGTCGAGAACGCGCAGCTCGCGGGCTGGGCGGGCCAGCACCGCGCCGTCATCGTCAACGTGCAGCGCCAGCCGGGCGCGAACCTCATCGAGGTCGCGGAGAGCGTCAAGGCGCTCATCCCGCAGCTGTCGGCGTCGCTGCCGCGAGGCATCGACGTCAAGGTGTTGTCCGACCGCACGGAGACCGTGCGCGCGTCGGTCGACGACGTGCAGTTCACCCTCCTTCTCACGATCGGGCTCGTCGTCGCCGTCATCTACCTCTTCTTGCACAGCTTCCGCGCGACGATCATCCCGGGCGTCGCTGTTCCGCTGTCGCTCATCGCGACCTTCGGCGTCATGTTGTTCGCGGGCTACAGCCTCAACAACCTCACGCTCATGGCGCTCACGATCTCGACGGGCTTCGTCGTCGACGACGCCATCGTCATGATCGAGAACATCTCGCGCTACATAGAAGAAGGCGAGACGCCCATCGAGGCGGCGCTCAAGGGCAGCAAGCAGATCGGGTTCACGATCTTGTCGCTCACGGTGTCGCTCATCGCCGTGCTCATCCCGCTCCTTTTCATGGGAGGCATCATCGGGCGCTTGTTCCGCGAGTTCGCCGTGACGCTGTCGACGGCCATCGCGGCGTCGGCGCTCGTGTCGCTCACGCTGACGGCGATGATGTGCGCCCACATCCTCAAGCACCAGGAGAAGGGCGCCGAGCTCAAGAATCCCATCGCGCGCGCGTCGGAGCGCATCTGGGATCGCGCCGTGAAGATGTACGACACGGGGCTGCAATGGGTCTTCGCGCACCAGGCGCTCACGCTCGCCATCACGATCGGCACCGTGGCGCTCACGGTGTTCCTGGCCGTCATCGTGCCGAAGGGGCTGTTCCCGCAGCAGGACACGGGCCTGCTGCTGGGCGTGACGGAGGCGCCCGCCGACATCTCGTTCGCCGCCATGAGCGAGCGGCAGCAGGCCGTGGCCGACGTCGTGCGCACCGATCCCGACGTCGCGACGGTGTCGTCGTTCATCGGCGCCGACGGCACGAACCCGACGCTCAACAGCGGCCGCCTGTCGATCACGCTCAAGCCGCACAAGGAGCGCCGCTCGAACGCGCAGGAGATCATCGATCGCCTCAACCAGCGCCTCAGCGCCGTCGGCGGCGTCGACGTCTACCTGCAAGCGGTGCAGGATCTTCAGATCGACACGCGCGCGAGCCGCACGCAGTACCAGTACACGCTCGAGGACGCCGATCCCGACGAGCTCGCCACGTGGGCGCCGCGGCTGCTCGACCGCCTGCGCGCGATCCCGGAGCTCACGGACGTCGCGAGCGACCAGCAGGCGGGCGGGCTGCAGCTCTCGCTCGTCGTCGACCGCGACACGGCCTCGCGCCTCGGCGTGACGTCGCAGGCGATCGACGACACGCTCTACGACGCCTTCGGCCAGCGCCAGGTCTCGACGATCTTCACGCAGCTCAACCTCTACCGCGTCATCCTCGAGGTCTCGCCGTCGTACCAGCAGAACCCGCAGGCGCTCGACCAGATCTACCTGCACACGGCGACGGGCACCTCCGTTCCGCTGTCGACCTTCGCGCACTACGAGCAGCGGCAATCGCCGCTGTCGATCGCGCACGAGGGGCAGTTCCCGGCCGTGACGCTGTCGTTCAACGTCGCGG
This sequence comes from Polyangia bacterium, assembly GCA_036271915.1. Taxonomy (GTDB): domain Bacteria; phylum Myxococcota_A; class Polyangia; order Fen-1088; family Fen-1088; genus DASZFV01. The sequence goes on along the minus strand of DATAZS010000089.1, from coordinate 532 downwards.
GCAACGCCTCGCTCGGCGACGCCGTGACGTCGGTCAACGCGGCCTTCGCGGCGCTGGGCGCGCCCGTCGCGCTGCACGGTGACTTTCAGGGCGCGGCGCGCGCGTTCTCCGATTCGCTCGCGAGCGAGCCCATCCTCATTCTCGCGGCGCTCATCACGGTCTACATCGTGCTCGGCGTGCTGTACGAGAGCTACATCCACCCCATCACGATCCTGAGCACGCTGCCGTCGGCGGGCGTGGGCGCGTTCCTCGCGCTCATCATCACGGGCGAGGAGTTCTCGATCATCGCGCTCATTGGAATCATCCTGCTCATCGGCATCGTCAAGAAGAACGCCATCATGATGATCGACTTCGCGCTCGAGGCGGAGCGCGACCAGCACATGAGCCCGCAGGATTCGATCCACCAGGCCTGCCTGCTGCGCTTCCGGCCCATCATGATGACGACGGCGGCCGCGCTGCTCGGCGGCCTGCCGCTCGCGCTCGGGCACGGCATCGGCTCCGAGCTGCGGCGGCCGCTCGGCATCACGATCGT
>DATAZS010000088.1:0-6316 GCA_036271915.1 Polyangia bacterium | reverse complement strand
CGTACAGCTCCGTCGAGATGCGCGGCGCGCCCGCGTCGTACGACGACGACGGCCCGCCCGACAGGATGATCCCGCGCGGCGCGAGCTCGCGGATCTTCGCCATCGAGATATTGAACGGGTGGATCTCCGAGTACACCTTCTGCTCGCGCACGCGGCGCGCGATGAGCTGCGTGTACTGCGACCCGAAGTCGAGGATGAGGATCAGATCGCGGCGCGGGGCGCTCACTGCTCGACTCGGTAGTTCGGCGCCTCTTTCGTGATGATGACGTCGTGGACGTGCGACTCGCGCAGGCCCATCGTCGTCGTGCGCAGGAAGCGCGCCTTCGTGCGAAGCTCCTCGATCGTGTGGCAACCCGTGTAGCCCATGCCCGACTTCAAGCCGCCGATGAGCTGGTACAGCGACTGCGACAGCGACCCGCGGTACGGCACGCGCCCCTCGATGCCCTCGGGCACGAGCTTCGACTCGCTCGTGACGTCGGACTGGAAGTAGCGGTCCTTGCTACCCGCGCGCATGGCGCCGATCGAGCCCATGCCGCGGTACATCTTGTAGCTGCGGCCCTGGTACAAGATGATCTCGCCGGGCGCCTCGTCGGTGCCCGCGAAGAGGCTGCCGATCATGACGACGTGCGCGCCGGCCGCGATGGCCTTGGCGACGTCGCCCGAGTACTTGATGCCGCCGTCGGCGATGACCGTGACGTTCTGGCCACGCAGCGCCTTCGCGACGTCGGTGATGGCGCGAATCTGCGGCACGCCCACGCCCGCCACGACGCGCGTCGTGCAGATCGAGCCGGGGCCGATGCCCACCTTGACGGCGTCGGCGCCGGCCTTGGCCAGCGCGAGCGCCGCCTCGCCCGTCGCGACGTTGCCCGCGATGATCTGTGCCTTCGGGAAGTTTTTGCGCACGTCGGCGACCGATTGGATGACGTTCTTCGAGTGGCCGTGCGCCGTGTCGATGCAAATGACGTCGCAGCCCGCTTTGATGAGGGCCTCGACGCGCTCGTCGCGGTCGGGGCCCGTGCCGACGGCGCCGCCCGCGCGCAGGCGGCCGAACTCGTCTTTAGCCGCGAACGGGTGCTTCTGCGCCTTCTCGATGTCCTTGATCGTGACGAGGCCCTTGAGGAAGCCGCCCGCGTCAATGACGAGCAGCTTCTCGATGCGGTTCCGGTGCAGCAGATCCTTCGCGGCGTCGACCGACGTGCCCTCGGCGATCGTGATGAGCTTCTTCGTCATCATGGCGCTGATGGGCTGCTCGAGGTTGCGCTCGAAGCGGATGTCGCGATTGGTGAGGATTCCCACCGGACGCCCGTCTGATGCAACGACCGGCAGGCCCGAGATGTCGTGGCGCTTCATGAGCTCGAGCGCGGCGGCGAGCTTCTGATCGGGCGCGACGGTGACCGGGTTGACGACGACGCCCGACTCGGCCTTCTTGACCTTCGTGACCTCGAGGACCTGCTCGGCGATCGTGAGGTTTTTATGGATGATGCCGACGCCGCCCTCGCGCGCCATGCAGATCGCCGTCGCCGCTTCCGTGACCGTGTCCATCGCGGAGGACACGATCGGGATCGCGAGGTGGATGCCCGGCGTCAGCTTGGTTCGGACGTCGACGTCCTTCGGAATGACGTCGCTCTCTGCGGGAATCAGGAGGACGTCGTCGAACGTGAGGGCTTCTTCCAGAGGACCGTCCGGCAACATCTCGGGAGATTAGCCGACCGCCATCCGCGCCGGCAAGGGCAGACGGGGCCCGGCGGCGACGTTTGACGCCGCCGACCTGTGGATAACCGCTTCGGCGCTATTTCGCGGCCGGTTTACAGGTCGCGACGATGCCGTCCGCCTGCGCGACGGCCTGCGGCTTGATGTTGACGAGCGCCTTGAAGCGCGTGACCTCGGCGCGCGCGCCCTTGCAGTCGCCCTGGGCGACGAGGGCCTTCGTGAGCTCGTAGCGCCCGAGCGGGTTTTGAGGGTCGAGCTCGACGGCGGCGCGGCAGGCGGCCACGGCGCGCGCGGGCTCTTTTTGCTCGAAGAGCGCGCGGCACAGGTCAGCGGCGAACGAGGCGTTCTTGGGGTCGAGCTTGCGTGAGCGCTCGCCCGCGGCGACCGCCTCGGGCACGTGGCCAAGGCGCAGCTCGGCGCGGCCGAGACGGTTCCACGCGAGCGCGAAGTCGGGCTTGAGCGTCGTCGCCTTCGTGAGCGCCGCCTGCGCGTCGGGGTACTGCTTCTTGTCGGACAGGATCATGCCGAAGTCTGCCCATGCGATGGCGTCGCCGGGCGCGAGGCGCGTCGCCTCCTTGAGCGCCGCGAGGGCGCCGTCGATGTCGCCCGCGCGCCGCAGCGCCGCGCCCAGATTCAAGCGATAGGCCGCGTCGGTCGGCTTGAGGCGCACGGCTTCCTTGTAGGCGACGACGGCCGGCGCCGTCTCGCCGAGGCCGTCGCGCGCGACGCCCAGGTTGTACTGCGCCTCGGCGTAGTCGGGGCGCGCGCGCACCGCGGCCGCGAGCTCGGCCTCGGCGTGCGTGGCGTCGCCCTTCGCGAGCAAGAGCGCGCCCAGGTTGTTGTGCGCCTCGGGGAAGTCCGCCTTGCGCGCGATGGCCTCGCGGTAGGCCGCGGCCGCCGCCGCTGCGTCGCCCTTCTTCTCGAGCGCGACGCCGCGCAGGTAGTGCGCGCGCGCGTCCTTCGGATCGACCTTGGCGGCCTGCTCGAAGGCCGCGATGGCCCCCGTCGTGTCGCCTTGTCGAAAGAGGCGCTCCCCCTTTTCGAGCAGGGGCGCCGCCGCGGCGCCCGCGGGCTCGGCGTGCGCCGACCCGAGCGTGAGGAGCAAGGAGACGCAGAGACCGACCGCCAAAGGGGCGCGCATGGCCGCGAGTCTACATCTGCGGCAGCGAGGCGAGGAGCGCCGTGCGCAGCCCGTCGAGGCGCGCCGGGTCCTTGACCTTGTCGCCCTGGGCCTTGTCGCGCACGTAGAACACGTCGATGACCCGGTTGGCCTCCGTCGCGATCTTCGAGCGGTGGATGTCGAGGCTCTCGGCGGCGAGCGTGCGCGTGATGGCGTACAGCACGCCGGGGCGATCCTCGGTGATGACCTCGACGACGGTGAAGTCGCGCGAGACGCCGTTGTCGATCTTGAGCTCGGTGGGCACGGCGGGCGTCTTCCAGGCGACGACCGAGTCGCTCTTCGCGCGCGTCGCGACGAGGTCGGGCAGGTTCATCTTTCCCGACAGCACGGCCTCGAGCTCCTGGCGGATCTTGCGCCAGCGCGTCTCGTCCGTGACGGCGTGGCCCAGCGAGTCGCGCACCCGGAAGATGTCGAGCGCCTCGGCGGGATCCTTGGGCACGCTCGACGCGCGCGAGTAGACGGCGGCGTCGACGACGTCGATTCGGTTCGCGTACAGGATGCCCGCGACCTCGGCGAGGAGGCCCGGCGTGTCCCGCGCCGCGAGCACGACCTCGGTGACGCCCAAGCGTCGGTGGTGCACGACCTCGATGACGGACGCCTGCAGGCGCTCGCGCCGCACGCGCAGCAGATCCATGTGCGCGGCGATGCGCCGGGCCGTGTTCTCGGCGAAGTAGCGATCGGGGAAGCCGAGGTAGAGCGCCGCGAGCGCCTGCGCGTCCGGCTCCTCGCCCAGCATGCGCGCCGCGCGCGTCTGGCGGCGCTTGACGATCTCGGCGCGCTCGGCGCCCAGCAGGTCGGGTCCGCGGTGCAGGTACGTCTGCGTGCGCGAGTACAGCTCGCGCAGCAGCGTCTCCTTCCACCCCGTCATGGCGTCGGGCGACACGGACGCGAGATCACAGAACGTCAGCAGATAGAGCTGCCGCAGGCTCTCCTCGTCGCCGCACAGCGTGGCGAAGTCGGCGATCATGCCCAGGTCCTCGAGATCGCGGCGCTGCGACATCTGCCCCATGACGAGGTGCTGACGCACGAGGAAGTCGATGAGGCGGAGATCCTCCTCAGGGCGTCCCAGGCGCCGACAGATCGTGACGGCGATACCGGCGCCAATCTCGCTGTGCGGGCTGCCGTAGGGCTTGCCGACGTCGTGGAGCAGCGTGCCCAGCATGAGCGCCGTGCGGTTCTTGACCTCTTGGAAGGTCTCCGTGGGCACGGGGAAGTGATCGGAGTGATCGCCGCGCGCGAGCGCGTGCAGCCTTCCCACGGCGTAGAGCGCGTGCTGGTCGACCGTGTACACGTGATAGATGTCGTGCTGGACGCGGCCCGTGCTCGGCTCCCACTCGGGCATGAGCGCCGCGAGCAGCCCGAGGTCCTGCATCTGCTCGAGGCGCGACGGGTTCGCGCGATCGCGCGTGTCGCACAGCAGGTCGACGAAGCGCTGGCCCGCGTCGGGATCGGCGCGCAGCGCCTCGGACTTCGACGCCGCGAGCTCGGCGATGAACTCACGCGTGCGCAGGGAGATCGGCAGGTCGACGTCTATCGCGAGCGAGAACACGCGGAGCATCTCGGATGGCTTGCGGTCGAAGACGGCCTCGTCGACGACCTCGAGCGCGCCCTCGCGCACGACGAAGCTCGGATCGGCCGCCGCGTCGGGGCGAATGAACACGGGGCCCGTGGCGCGACGCTTGTCGGGGTTCGCCGTCGCGCGCTGGAGCAGCCGCTCGGTCTCGTTGCGGATGAGCTTCGCGTGCGCGTGGTACTGGTGCATGAGCGCCTCGACGGCCGGGTGAACGGCCGGGCGGATGACGCCGCCCATGTCGCGCGCGTCGGGGCACAGCACGGGCGCGATCGCCTCCTGCAGCGCGAAGCGCAGGTGATCCTGCCGCCGCCCCGCCGCGCCGTGCATCGCGATGCGCACGCGCAGCAGCCACTCGATGGCAGCCGTGAACGCCGTCGCGAGGCGCCCCGTCATGACGCCCTTTTGTTGCAGCGCGCGCGCGTCGCTCGTGCCGAAGCGCGCCGCCGCGGCCCAACGCCCCACGCAAAGATCGCGCATGCCGCCCGGCCCGTTCTTGAGGTCGGGCTCGAGCAGGAAGATCGTGTCGCCGAAGCGGCTGTGGCGCGCGCGCTGTTCGGCGCGCAGGCGCGCCACGAAGTCCTCGGCCGCCGTCGCGGCGATGCGCGCGCGGAACTCGGCGAGGAACCGCGTCGCGAGCTTCTCGTCGCCCACGAGGAAGCGCGCGTCGAGCAGCGCCGTCGCGGCCGCGAGGTCGGTCGCCGGCAGCGACAGCGCCTGATCGAACGACCGCACGGCGTGGCCGGCGTCGACCTTGGCGTCCCACAGCGGGTACAAGATCGCCTCGGCGAGCGTCTGGACATCGGCGCCTGGCCGCTCGGCGCACAGGACGAGCAGGTCGAGGTCCGAGTACGGCGCGAGCTCGGACCGACCGAAGCCGCCCGTCGCGAGGATCGCGACCGGCGTGGGACACTTCTTGAGCTCGGGGCCGGCCGCCTCCTGAACGAGGACATCGACGTCCCGCGACAGCTCGCGAGACACGACGATTCCGTTTCCACCTTGCCGAACGGCCGCGGTCGCCTTCTCGCGGGCGTTCACGAACCGCTGCGCTATCGACTCGCTCATCGGGGCGTCACTCTATCAGCCTCCGCACATTGACGGCGATGTCCCGGTACGGCACGTTAAGGCGTCATGGCTGAGATTGAGCTCGCTCCCTTGTCACACCGTCTCGACGAAGAGGAAATGAAGACCCTCGCGAGGCTCCTCGAAGAGGCCGGCGCGCCCGCGCTCGGCCGCGCGGACGAGCACGTCTCGCACACAATCGCGGCGCGGCTGTCGGAGGAGGCGCTCACCGAGTTCCTCGACCGCCTCGACGCGCACGACCTGGGCGCCGAGATCTACGTGCCCATCGAGTTCGAGGGCCGCGTCACCGTGGGCGAGTACCGCGTCGCCTCGACGCAGGCGCTCGCCGACGTCCTCGAGGAGATGCGCGAAGAGCTCGACGTCGACGCCGAGGACGAAGAAGAGGACGAAGAGGAAGAAGACGAAGAAGAAGAGGACGAAGACGAGGGCACCGTCATCGAAGCCCAGCTCCGTCACATCTGGCACCTCGTCTCCGACGGCGCCGTGGAGTCGATCGAAAAAGGGCTCCCCCTCCACCTCCAGACCTGATACGCGCTCGCTCGCTTCGCTCGCATCGAGTTGCAGTGGGCGTCACGCAGGGCGCTCGCTCGCTGCGCTCGCATCGAGCCGTAGCACGCGGAGCGCCTCCGGACATCCCAAGCAGCCCCGTGTCGAGCGTCGCGACAATTTCACGATCATGGGCCGGGTCTCGCCCTCGCCGTCCCGTGGCATCCGTCCTCGCGGATCCGAAGAGAGCCCTTCGACGGGCGTCGGTCTCCGGTCGCTTTGACGTC
>DATAZS010000087.1:0-6242 GCA_036271915.1 Polyangia bacterium | reverse complement strand
GTTGTTCATGGGGGGCGATCCATTCTCGGAAATGCTCAACCTCGGCGGCGAGGTCCGGCAGCGTGACGTCACGCTGCGTGCTCAGGCGCGGCGCCTCGAAGTGGCCGACCTGCCCCCCGGACGTCCCGCGACGTTCACGGGTGCCGTGGGGTCGTTCCAGGTGAGCGCGTCGCTGGCAGCGCAAGCGATCCGCGCCGGCGAGCCGACGACGCTGACCATTCGCGTGAAGGGTGACGGAAGCTTCGCGCGGCTCACGAGCGACGGCCTGCCCTCGTCCGACGCGCTCAAGACCTACGGCGTGAAGACGGCATTCACGCGCGGGACCAATCCCATCGCCGGCGAGAAGGTGTTCACACAAACCGTCGTGCCGACGAAGGCGGGGGATCTGACAGTTCCACCGGTCGCCGTTTCGTACTTCGATCCGCAGACGCGACGTTATGTCACGCGGCGCACGATGCCGATCACGATCGCCGTTGGTCAGGCGAGCGCCGACACGGGTGAGGCGACCGCGATCCCAGGACGCGCTGCCGGCGCCGCGCCTGCGGCCGCGAGCCCGATCGCGGACACGGTTCACGCCACGCTGACGCCGCTCTTTCGAACGTCGTCGTACTGGTGGCTCGTCGGCGGCCTGCTGGGCGGCTGCGCCCTCCTCGCGGCCTGGGGATGGGCACGCTCGAGTCCCGCCTTCGCGCGCGCGGCGCGGTCGGCGAGCTCGCGGCGCGTGATCGCGGCCCGCCTGCGCGAGGTCGACAGAGCCGCGGCCGAGGGCGACGCCCCTGCTCTGTTCGTCGCGGCGCGGGCGGCGGCGCAGGCACGTCTCGGCGACACCTGGCACATGCCGCCCGACGCCATCTCGGCCGCGGACATAGACGCGCGGCTGGGTGAGAAAGGCGCGCGCTTGCGCGGCGTCTTCGAGCAAGCAGATCGGCTCAGCTACGCGGGCGGCACTGCGACCCCGGGCAAGGATCTCGATCGCTGGCGAGGCGTCGTGCTCGCCGAGCTTCGTACTTTGGAGGAGGCAACATGAAGACCGAAGGAAATGACCGGCTGATTCGACGCGCGCGGGCGTTGACGCTCGTGGGGAGCCTCGCCATGGCCTTCGCAGCCATGCTTGTCCTTCCAGTCTCGTCTGCACACGCGACGTCGGCGGCGAGGGTCACGGGATACTCCGCCCGCGCGCTCAGCGCGCGCGGCGACGCTGAGCGCGCCGCCCATCACCCGGGCCGAGCGATTTTGGACTATGAGCGTGCGCAACTCGTCGACCCTCGGTCGGCGTCGAACAATGACGCTCTCGCGAGCGCACGGTCCAGCCTTGGGCTGCCCGCGCCCGAAGACGGGCGCCTCGTGAGCGCGCTCCACCGGCTCAGCGCCGACGAGTGGAGCTGGATCGCGATCGGAGGCCTCGCGCTGGCCGCCGCTGCGCTCGTCGGCCTCGCCTGGCAGCTCCGGCGCGTGCCACTGCGGACCGTCGCCTTCGTGGGCGCGATCGTCGCCGCGACGGCAGCCGTCGGCGCGATCGAGGTGGCGCCTCAGCCGGGGGCCGCCGTGGTCGTCGGATCCGACGTCGTCGCGCGCGTCGCTCCCTTCGCGCAGGCCGATCCCGTCTTCGTCGCGGCGGAGGGTTCGCGCGTCGTCGTGGAGCGGACGCGCGGACAATACGCGTGGGTGCACGGCGCGCTGGGCGACGGCTGGGTCCCCGCGGATCAGATCGAGACGATCGTCCCTGGCGTGCCCGGTGCGCGGCCCGGCGCTTGAACTGACGACGCGGCCCTGCTGTGATGTCCGCCGATGCGGCTCCTCCTCGTCGAAGACGATGAAAAGATCGGAGGCTTCGTCAAGAAGGGCCTCGAACAGGAAGGCCATGTGCTCGACTGGGTGCGCACCGGCGACGACGGGCTCGCGCATCTCACGACGACGGAGTACGACGCCGCCGTCGTCGACGTCATGCTCCCTGGGATCAGCGGGCTCGAGGTCGTCCGAGCGGCGCGGCAGAAGCGAGTCGTCACGCCGATCGTCATTCTATCGGCGCGCGACGCCGTCGCTGATCGTGTCGCGGGGCTCGAGGCGGGCGCCGACGACTACCTCACGAAGCCGTTTTCGCTGGTCGAGCTCGCGGCGCGCATCAACGCGCAGGTTCGGCGCGCGACGACTCACGGCGCCGGGCCCGCGAAGCTTTCCTACGCGGACCTGACGCTCGACTTGCAAACCCGTCGCGTCGAACGCGACGGCGTGCCGATCGAGCTCCAGGCCAAGGAGCTCAAGCTCCTCGAATACCTCTTGCGCCACCCCGAGCGCGTGCTCAGTAAGGCGATGATCCTCCAGCACGTCTGGGACTATTCGTTCGATCCACAGACGAACGTCGTCGACGTGCTGGTCTGCCGCCTGCGCAACAAGATCGATCGCAACTATCCGACCACGCTGATCCAGACGCTCCGGGGAGTCGGCTATGTCCTCAGACAAAAGTGAGCCGACACCACGCTCTCGGTTCGGTTCGCTGACGTTCCGCCTCAACGCCTGGTATGCCATCGCGCTCGTCGTCGGCGTGGCGGTCCTGGGCGCGCTCGTGTTCGTGAGCCTGAGGCACGGCGTCGAGCGCGACCATCTCGTCTTCATGCAGGAACGCCTAGAGCGGCACCGCGTCGTCCTCGTGCGCGGCGGCCTTCCGGAGTTCGAGCGCGCATTGGAGCAATCCGCGGCGCTCGAAGGCGAGCATGGCGCGGAGCGCGTCCGAGATCACACAGGTCGGACGCTCTTCCAGCACGGCGATCCGGATCGCGCGTCGAGCTTGATCTCGACGTCCGTCGACGGCGATCTCGAGCTCGAGCTCGCGCCCGACGATGCCTGGTGGGGCCGCCTCGGTCCTCGGTTGATCTCGGCGCTGCTGTTGCTGCTCGTGGGATTCCTGGTCCTCAGCGTCGCCGGCGGCGTCTACCTCACGCGGAACGCCTTGCGTCCCGCGTCCGCGCTCGCGGGGACCGCGCGGGCCGTTATCCAATCGGGAGACCTGTCGCGCAGGGTCGAGGTCCGCAAGAGCCGCGGTGAGCTCGACGAGCTCGTCCTCCTCTTCAACGGCGTGCTCGACCGGAACCAGGCGCTCGTGCGCGGCATGCGCGACGCGCTCGACAACGTCGCCCACGATCTCCGCACTCCCCTCACCCGGCTGCGCGGCACGGCCGAGTTTGCGCTCGGCAGCGCCGACATCGGCAAGGCGCGCGAGGCGCTCGCGGACTGCATCGATGAGACCGACCAGGTCCTCGTGATGCTGCGCACCCTCATGGACATCTCGGAGGCCGAGGCCGGCATCATGCGGCTCGAGCTGCAGCGCGTGGACGTCGCCGGGCTCGCCGGGGAGACCGTCGAGCTGTATTCCCACGTCGCCGACGAGAGGGGGGTCGCGTTCTCACTGGTCGAGTCACCGCCCGTGATCGCGGTCGTCGATCCGAACCGCGTGCGCCAGGCGCTCGCGAACCTCGTCGACAACGCGCTCAAGTACACGGCGCGCGGGGGTGCGGTCCGGCTCTCGGTCGAACCGCGCGACGCGGACGTCGAGATCCGCGTGAACGACACGGGGCGCGGCATTCCCTCCGCCGCCATCCCGCGGATCTGGGATCGGTTGTTTCGCGTCGATCCGAGCCGATCCGAAAGAGGTCTCGGTCTCGGCCTCAGCCTCGTGAGAGCGATCGCCGTCGCCCACGGCGGCAGGGTCGCCGTCGAGAGCGTCCCGGACCACGGCTCGACGTTCTTGCTCGCGCTTCCCCGTGGTGACGGGCTCGGTGAGCTTCAGAAACTGTCTTCGGTCCATAGCCTCTCCTCGCGCGGCGATCGCCGAACGCGAACAACCATGATCAGGGCGCATCGATCGCAACCCGCCCCGATAGGCGCCTATCGAGTCGATGCGCCCTTCTGCGTCCGCGAGGGCGGTCATGTGTCAGGGGACGAGTTGTCCCACGGCAAGGTTGAGGCGGGATCTGTGTAACGCCTGAGCAGCTCGGCCGGACCGTCGACGATCAAGCGCGCGGCGGCGAGCTCGGTGTCGGATCGACCGCCGCACCGAAAGGCGATCGCCCCGAGCCCTGCGCGACGGGCGGCCTCGATGTCATAGGGGGTGTCGCCCACCATGAGAACCTGCTTCCGAACGCCATGCCGTCCGCGAAGCCGCGCCAACGCGACCTCAATGGCATCCGGGTCCGGCTTCGAGGACCGAACCTCTTCCGCGGAGGCGCGAGCCAGCTCGAGGTCCGCGATTCCCGCGATCCCGAGCATGGCATCCACCTCCTCCGTCTCTCCAGAGCTGGCGATGGCCAGCTGGAGCCCGTCGTCCAGCAGGCGTTCGAAGAGCGCTCTCACGCCAGCGAAGGCATGCACGTGCGGTAGGTAGCGCTCGCGAAACAGCGCCGCTCGTCGCTTCGTGAGCTGCTGCCCACGGTCGCTGTCGACGGACAAGCCCGCGATCTGCGGCAGCAACTTGTCGCCGCCCATGCCGATCAGAGGGCGAATCTGCGACGGTGCGCGACGGATGTCGAATTCCCGCAAGGCCTCCGCCCACGCCACGGCGTGCGCGTCGTTGCTGTCGACGAGCGTCCCGTCGACATCGAAGATCAAAGCGCGTGGAGTCAAGGCTCGTCGCTCCTCACAGGAATACTCTTCGACGAGGGCGGAAGGCCGCCGCCCTCGTCGCTCGCGATGACGCGATCAGATCGTCGCAGCCTCGTCGGTCTCGGACGGGACCTCCTCGCGCGCGTTCCCCTTCTCCTCGAGCTCGGCCTGCTCGGCGCTCATCGCTTGTCCGATGGCCTCGAGCTGAGCTTCGTCGAAGAGCTTCTTCACCTTCGGGAACAGATCGCCTTCCTCCTCGCCCACATGATGAGTGACCTGCTCTTTCAGCACCGTGATCTTGGCATCGAACGTCTCGTCGTCCGCCTCGATGTCCAACAGGTCGCTGATGATGCGCTTGATCCCAAGGTGCTCCTCCAGCGACTCGAGGAGAATATCCTCCGTACGCTTCTCCTTCACGGCTGGGTAAAAATGGTGCTCTTCGATGGCCGCGTGAATCGCGAGGCTATCGGCCAGCTCCGTGAAGAGCTCTTCTTTCTTGTCGGTGTCGCGTACCTTCTCGATCTTCGAGAAGAGACCTTCGACGGCGCGGTGCTGGGACTTCAAGAGCTCGATGGCGTTCATGGCGTCTCCTTGTTTCAAAGCCTCGCCGTCGTCATGCCAAGGTCGTGCCGTTTCCTAGCGCCGCTATTTTTGCGGCTACTTCGTCATCGAGGTGACGAACGCGTCACCTGTACGCAACTGTGGAACGTCGGCGTCACCAATGGTGATCGTTGTTCTGCGCGCAGTTACGACGTGGCGCTCGCGGCATCCCGCAAAGAAATGCCCGGAGGTCGATGTTCGTCGGGCCGAGAGCGTCGGCGGCGCTTGCTCGCCGATGAGGCGGTCCTACGTTCGTTCGGTGACCGCGGGAGCTCGCTTCTTCGCAGCACTCTCAGCACGAACGAAAGGACGTTCCATCATGAAGACGATCATGCTCGCAGTCTTGCTGTCGTTGCCCGCGTCCCTGGTCATGGCGCAAGGGTCCGGAAATGGTTCGGCGTCGGAACCGGGCTCGGGATCCGGATCCGGGACCCCTGGAACGGGCAAGCCAGGGACCCTGACGCCGGGATCGAGCGGGCCGAACAGGGGGGCGCAGGGATCGAGCGGCTCGGCGAGCCCCAACGCTGGGAGCGCCGGCTCAGGCCAGAGTGGCAAGAAGCATCAGAGCAAGACACACAAGAGCAAGAGCGGATCGGGCAGCGAAAGCACGCCTGGCACTTCGGCTCCCTGACGGGCGCATGAAGAAGATTTGGGTTCTCGGCGCGGCCGTCGTGACTAAGTTCCGCGGCGGGAGATTCGCATCATGATCGCACGCCTCGCTCTGACCTCCGCTTTGGTGTTGAGCCTCGACGGTCCGTCGTCCGTTGCTCCCATTCCCGCACAACCGGGCCCCGCCGAGAATGCGGCCAACGTCAGCATCAGCAGCCACATCGTCCAGCCACGGCAGTTGCCGCCGCCGGATCTGTCGGCGCTCAAGGTGCCCGTCGGATTCCGGGTCACGCGCTTTGCCGACAAGCTCGGCAACATTCGCGTGCTCGCCGTCGCGAATGATGGGACGGTCTATGCGACGAGGCGTGACGAAGGCGACGTCATCATGCTGAAGGATCCTGGCAACGGCGCCCCGGCGGCGGCGCCGGTCAGGGTCG
>DATAZS010000086.1:0-7922 GCA_036271915.1 Polyangia bacterium | reverse complement strand
ATCTCGTCGTGCTCGCGTCAGTGAACCCGGGCGCGCAGGTCATCGCCGACGGGCACGTGCACATCTACGCGCCGCTGCGCGGGCGCGCCGTCGCGGGCGCGCAGGGCCTGCTGGGCGCGCGCATCTTCTGTCAGAAGCTGGACGCCGAGATGGTCGCGATCTCGGGCGCGTACATGATGCCCGACGAGATCCCGGCCGAGCGTCGCGGCAAGCCAGCGCAGATCTACCTCGAGAACGGCGAGTGTCGGATCGCCGGTCTCTGAGCGAAAAACAGGCGAAAAATTTGGCAGTTGGCGCGTTCGCGCCTTGAATGAACGAAGTTCGAAAAAAATCGCACCCCGGAGCAGCCGGTGGTGAAAGGGAGGCCCGCAGTGTCCAAAGTCGTCGTCGTCACCTCCGGCAAAGGCGGAGTCGGTAAGACCACCACGAGCGCGAACGTCGCGACCGGCATCGCCATGTCGGGCAAGAAGACCGTCGCCATCGACTTCGACGTCGGGCTGCGCAACCTCGACCTCGTCATGGGGTGTGAGCGTCGCGTCGTCTACGACTTCGTCAACGTCCTCCGCGGCGAGGCCAAGTTGAACCAGGCGCTCATCCGCGACAAGCGCATCGAGACGCTGCACGTGCTGCCCGCGTCGCAGACGCGCGACAAGGACGCGCTCGATCCCGAGGGCGTGGGCCGCATCATCGGCGAGCTCAAGGACATGGGCTTCGACTACATCATCTGCGACTCGCCCGCCGGCATCGAGCGCGGCGCGCAGATGGCGATGTTCTACGCCGACGAGGCCATCGTCGTCACGAACCCCGAGGTCTCCTCGGTGCGCGACTCGGATCGCGTGCTGGGCCTTTTGGCCGCGAAGACGAGCCGCGCGCAGGCGGGCGCGCCGCCGATTCATCCGCACCTGCTGCTCACGCGCTACTCGCCCGCGATGGTCAAGCGCGGCGAGATGCTGAGCGTCGCCGACGTCCTCGAGCTGCTGGGCATCCCGCTCCTCGGCGTCATCCCCGAGTCGAAGGCCGTGCTGCAGTCGTCGAACAAGGGCACGCCCGCGATCCTCGACGAGACGACCGACGTCGCGCAGGCGTACCTCGACGTCGTCTACCGGTTCATGGGCCAGGAGCGTGAGCACAGGTTCATTGAAGAGGAGAGGCGAGGCTTCTTCGGCCGCCTCTTCGGGTGAGGTCAAACATGAGGATCCTCGAATATTTCAAGAGGTCGCCGAAATCGGCCTCGACCGCCAAGGATCGACTGTCGATCATCGTGGCGCGTGAGCACACGGGTGGTCGGAAGGCGCCCGACTATCTGCCGCAGCTGCAGCAGGAGCTGCTCGCCGTCCTCGCGCGTTACGAGATCATCGATCTCGCGAACGTCACGGTGAACGTCGAGCGCAACGGCGACACCGAGGTGCTCGAGCTCAACGTCGTGCTGCCCGACGGCACGAGCGTCCTGGGCGGCCCGGGCCGCGTCCCGGCGCACGCCTAGCGGTTGACCTCGGCGGCCGCGGGCGGCAATCTGCGCGCGGAAACAACATGACGACCATGCCCGCCACCTCTGCGCGCAAACGCGCGCTCATGCCGACGGGCGATCTGCGCCGAAAGTTGCGCGCCCACGGCCACCCGCTCAAGCCGCTCGTCCAGGTCGGCAAGGGCGGCGTCACGAAGGGCGTGCTCGCGCAGATCGCGCAGGCGCTCTACGACCACGAGCTCGTCAAGGTGCGCATCGGCACGGAGTGCCCCGTCGACAGGTTCGCGGTCGCCGACGACATCGCGGCGCAACCCGGCACGCAGGTCGTCCAGCTCGTCGGGCGCATCGTGCTCGCGTACAAGCGTCACCCCGAGAAGCCGCGCTACGAAGGCAAGGGCGCGCGCGACCGCGCCGCCGAGGCGCCTCCCGCGCCGCCCGCGAAGGTCTCGTACAAGCCGCGCGAGACGAAGCGCCGCTAGTCGAGGCGACGATGTCGCACATCGCCGCCGGTGTCGGCGTCGTTCAAGGCGTGCGCATTATATAATGATGAGACGCGCATGTGTTGTCGCGCGGGACGAAAGCAGCTGCGCTCGTCGCCGCGGCGTGGGTGATCGGGGGCGGAGCCGCGCGCGGCACCGAGGAGACGCTCACGGCGCCCGAGACGCAGGCGCGCCTCTTCGAGCACTGCTTCGACGCGCCGGGACAGGCACGGTTTTGGCCTCCACGGCGCTGCGCTCATGGCGCGCGCGCTCGGCGGCACGCTCGAGGTCGCGAGCGCGGGCCCCGGCCACGCCACGTTCACGCTCGCATTGCCCCTGGCGGCGGCCGCCGCGGCGCCCCGCCGCGCGAGCGGTTGAGCGCCCGCCTCACCCGCCCTTAGTCACATTGGGCGTTTGACCGCGGTCTCGTTTGACCGTCCCCGGGAGCCCCGGGTATGGTCCGCGCCAGCCGCCGCGCGCTTGTCGCGGCGTTTGAGGAGCCCCAACCATGGCCGGATCCGCCCCCGTCGCCGCCCCCGTCTCGACGTCGTCCTCCGCGGGGACGAACGCGAGCTACCTCGCGCCGCTGTCGGTGCTCACGAGCCTCTTCTTCATGTGGGGCTTCCTGACGTGCCTCAACGACATCATCATCCCGCACCTCAAGAGCGTGTTCGAGCTGAACTACACGCAGGCGATGATGATCCAGTTCGCCTTCTTCACGGCGTACTTCGTCGTCTCGCTGCCCGCGGGCGCCATCGTCAAGAAGGTCGGCTACAAGACCGGCATCATCATCGGCCTGCTCGTGGCGGCGCTCGGCTGCTTCTTGTTCTATCCGGCGGCGGGCGCGCGCTCGTACGCGATGTTCCTGGGCGCGCTCTTCGTGCTCGCGTCGGGCATCACGCTGCTGCAGGTCGCGGCGAACCCGTTCGTCGCCGTGCTCGGCAAGCCCGAGACGGCGTCGTCGCGCCTCACGCTCACGCAGGCGTTCAACTCGCTCGGCACGACGATCGCGCCCGCGCTCGGCTCGATCTTGATCCTCGGCAACGCCGTCAAGTCGAAGGCGCAGCTCGCGGCGCTGTCGCCCGCGGCCGCCGACGCGTACCGCGCCGCCGAGGCCGCCTCGGTGCAGAAGCCGTACCTCGCGCTCACGGGCGCGCTCGTGCTGCTGGCCGTCGCGATCGCGGCGTTCAAGCTGCCTAAGATCGAAGGCTCCGACGACGTGACGGCCGCGGGCAGCCCCTCGACGCACAAGAGCGCGTGGAGCTACCGGCACCTCGTGCTCGGCGCCGTCGCGATCTTCGTCTACGTCGGCGGCGAGGTCTCGGTCGGCAGCTTCCTCGTGAACTACTTCAAGGAGCCGTCGATCGGCGGGCTCACCGAGTCCGCGGGCGCGAAGCTCGTCTCGCTCTACTGGGGCGGCGCCATGGTGGGCCGCTTCCTCGGCACGTTCACGCTGCGCATGTGGAAGCCCGGCAAGGTGCTCGCGCTGCACGCCGTCGGGTCGGTCGCGCTCATCGCGCTGTCGATGGCGACGACGGGCTCGGTCGCGCTCTACTCGATCCTCGCCGTGGGCCTCTTCAACTCGATCATGTTCCCCACGATCTTCACGCTCGCGATCGACGGCCTCGGCAAGCACACGGGCCAGGGCTCAGGGATCCTCTGCATGGCGATCGTGGGCGGCGCGCTCATTCCCGTGCTGCAGGGCTTCGTCGCCGACGGCATCGGCATCCACCACTGCTTCATCGTCGCGCTCGTCTGCTACATCTACATCGCGTGGTACGGCAGCAAGGGCAGCACGCCCGTCGTACCCGCTCACTAGTGCGCACCTCGCGACCTTCGGTCGCGACCGTTAGGCGAGCGCGGACAGCGTGCCGGGGTAGCCGTTTCCGAAGCTCGTCGCGGGCACGTCCATCAGGTTGCTGATTGACGCGAGGAGCTCGTTGTTGGACGTCGCGCCGCGATCGACGCCCGCGCTCGCGGACGCGACGCTGAGCGACGCCCCCGCGAGCTGAGCGGGCGTCACGGTGCGCGCGCCGCTGCCCGTGAAGGCCGTCGTCGTCTGGCCGGCCCACGCGCCGAGGCGCACCGTTCGGCCCGTGCGCAGCGCGCCGCCCGCGCCGCCCACGAGGATGAACGGGATGTCGTCCACGCGGTGGGTCGAGCCCTCGGCCTGCGCGTTGCCCATGACGATGAGGCTGTTGTCGAGCGCCGTGCCCGTGCCTTCGGGCGTGCCGTCGAGCGCCTGCGCGAGGTACGCGAGCTGGCTCATGTACCAGCCGTCGATCTTGGACTTGAGCGCGTAGCCGTCAGGGCCGAGGTGCGCGATGGCGTGCACCTCGCCGATGGCCATGTCGCTGCCGCCCAGGTTCAAGAACGGCATCGCGTACGGCATGCTGCCGCCCTCGTCGGCCCACGTCATGCTGACGGCGCGCGTGACGTCGCAGCGCAACGCCGCCGCGACGAGATCGGAGAAGGCCTGCACGGAGGCCTGATAGGTCGTGGGCGAGCTCGGATCCGAGACGACGCACGACGCGCCCGTGGGCGTCGCCGTCGTCGACAGCTCGATGCGCCGGATCGACTCGAGGTGCGTCGCGATCTTCGCGCGATCATCGGTGCCGAGGCGCGCGCCGTACGACGACAGCTCCGTCGACAGATAGTCGAGCACGCTCGCGCGCCGCGCCTTGAGCGCGTCGAGCTGCGCCGACGGCAGCGCTTGGCTCGCGAACAACGTCTTGAACAGGCGCGCGGGATCAGTCTCGCCCGTGTTGAGCGACCCGTCGGCGCGGTAGCTCGTCGACTGACCCTGCGCCGTGATCGTGAGCAGCGGCACGGGCAGGTTGACCTGCTTGGCGACGGCGCTCGCGACGACCTGATCGATCGACGCGCCCGTCGCCGTGGCCGTCTGTCCGCCCACGTTCTTGTAGGTGCCCGTGAACATCGTCGGGCCGGAGAAGTGGCCGTCGGCGCCGTGGCCGCTGTCGACCATGAGCTTGAGATCGACGCCGACGACGAGCGTGACCTTCGACTTGAGCGGCGCGAGGGGCTGCAGGATCGGGCTCGCCGTCGGATCGTCGCCCGGCGGATAGAACATCGACTGCGCGACGCCGTTCGCCCACGCGATCGTGATGATGCGCTTGGGGAAGCCGTTTGGCGTCGCGGCGCGCGCCCGCTCGACGTCGAGCAGCGGCAGCATGATGGCGCTCGCGCCCGCGCGGCGCAGGAACGCGCGCCGCGACAGGCGCGCGCGCGTCACGGAGGTGCGGATCGAGATCACTCCGCCGCTCCCGCGTCGCGTGTGTCGCCGTCGATCGCGGCGTCTGCGCCCGCGTCGCCGCTCGCGGCCGCGAGCGAACCAGCGACGTAGAGTCCATCCGCTGCGGTTCCGGTCGCGACCGTGTAGATGACGGAAGCCGCCGCGCCGAGCGGCGCGAAGACGGACGCCGCCCGGGTTTGGATCGGCGCTCCCGCGACGAGGCTCCCGTACATCACTTGAGCGTAGCGCAAGGTGGCCTCGTCCGCCGTCGGGTCGGCATCGTCGAGGTAGAGGTAGCCCGCGTCACCCGCGCGCAAAATGCTGCGCAGATTGGTCGCGAACGTCGCCGACGTGCACGACGACAGCGTCGTCGCCATCCCCTGCGTGTCGGTCGTCGCGTTGTCGGCGCGCTCCCAAACGACGAGATCTCCCGCGGGTCCGAGCGCCGCGTGCAGCGCGCTCGGCGTCTCGGTCGGCACGCACGGCGCGGTTCCCGCGTCTGACGCCGCGCTCGATCCCGCGTACAGATCGAAGAGGTTCTCCGCGACGCTCACCGTCGTCACGGGCCCCGGTCGCAACGGCACGAACGTCTTCGCGTAAAGGAGCCGCGCGCCGTCAGGGGTTTCGTCGAGCACGGTGAGCACCTTGGTGTCGACCGTGGAGGTCGCGGTCGGCGCCCCGCGATCGGCCATCCACTCCAGCGTCCCGACTTGCGCCGCGACGTCGGTGCGCAGCCACAGGCTCGTGGCGCCGACGGCCGAGAAGTCGCCCACGCCCGCCGCGAGCGTCGTCGGGTTCGCGCCGCCCGGGAACGGTGCCGTCTGCAGCGTGCCCGCAGGTGCGCCCGAGACGTCGTAGTTGTACGCGGACAGCCAGTACCACGCGGCGCCGTCGGGCGACGTCTGCCACTGCGACACGTCGGACGCGACGACGAAGGGGAGGTCCGCGGGGCTGCCGTCCTCCTCGAGCTTCTGCGCGTGCAGCACCTCGATCTCGTCGGTCGCGCCGCGCGTCGACCACGCGACGTAGTTGCCGTCGGACGAGAGATCGAACTCGTAGCGCGGCGGCGCGCCCGCGAGATCAGTCGTCGCCGCGAGGACGAGCGTGTCGATCTTCGGAAACACCGACCCCGCGGCCGACGTCAGTCGGCCCGCGTGCAGGTCGACGGTCAGGTTGGTCACCATGCCGTTTCCGTTCGGATCCTCGAAGCAGAGCGCGGCGTCCGAACCCGCCTGCCCGAGGCACGAGACGCCGTTTTCGCCCGTGAGCGCGCGCCCGGCCGCCCACCCGGGGCGCCACGCGTAGATGACGCCCGAGAACAGAGCGGTCGCCTCGCCCGCGTACATCTCTTCGTCGTAGATGAGCGTGTCGCCATTGAAGCCGGTGTCCGTGAAGCCGGTCGTCCGGCTCTTGAACAGATGCGTGGACAGCCGAAGACAGCTCGCGTCGCTGCCGTCGCACGCGATGGCCGCGCCCGTCGCGGCCTTGGTCGCGTCGAGCACCCACAGCTCGAAGAAGCCCATGTCGCTCGCGGGGCGGCCGAACGCGCACCACTGATCGGCCGTGGGCGGCAGCGTCGTCGTGCAGCTGTCGAGCCCCTGGCCCACGAGCGCGGCCGCGCCGGGCACGATGAGGCGGCTGCCCGTCGCCGTCACGGGCAGCGGCTTCGGCGCGGCGTCGACGGTCGCGTCCGCGTCCGCGTCTAAATCCACGCCGGTGTCGGGCGCCTCTACGCCTAGGTCGACGCGCGCGTCCGTCGCGGCGTCGGAGGTGTGCGGTCGGCCGCCGCCACACCCGACGACCATGAGGCCGGCGACGACCAGTGCCTTCGACTTCATGGCGCCCGCTCAGTATAGCGGGGTCAGGCGTCCGCTTCGATGACGTCCCAGAAGGCGCGCACGAGCGGCGACGTCAGCTTGCGGCGCTGCGTGCACACGCCGACGCGGAACTCGCCGAGATCGTCCTGGCCCGGCGTCGCCAGCACGCGAATGTGGGCGCCGGTGCGCAGCGGGCTCTTGTCGAAGACGAGGCGGGGCACGACGCCCACGCCGCAGCCCAGGCTCACGAGCGCGAGGGCAGCCTCGCTGCCCGCGACCTCGCCGTAGATCGGCGGCGTGACGTGGCGGCGCTTGAACCAACGATCGGCGGCCTCGCGCGCGAGCCCGCCCGACGGCAGCACGACGGGCAGCGTGCGCCAGTCGATCGGCCGCGCGGCGCACAGACGCTCGACCTCGCACGGGGCGTTCGGCGCCACGAAGACCAGCGGCGTGTGCAGCAGCACGCGCGACACGAGCGCGCGCGGCACGGTGCGCGGCAGCGCCGCGACCGTGACGTCGACGCGCCCGCGCTCGAGCATCTCGAGCGCGTCGGCCGCGTAGCCGGTCTCGAGCTTGAGCGTGATGCGCGGGTGCTGCTGCCGAAACCCCGAGAGCAGCTCGGGCAGGAAGCTCTGGCACGCCGTCGCAGACGCGAAGATCGCGATCGTGCCCTGCACGTCGCCGCCTTTTCCTCCCAGCTCACGTCGCAGGCGGTCCCAGCGATCGAGCGTGTCGCGCGCGTGCTCGGCGAAGCGCGCGCCCGCGGGCGTGAGGCGCACCGTGCGCCGATCGCGCTCGAGCAGCGGCCAGCCGGCCTGCTGCTCGAGGCGCTGAATCGTGCGCGACAGCGTGGACGGGCTCACGTGGCATTCCTTGCTCGTGCGAAGGAAACGCAGCGTCCGCGACAG
>DATAZS010000085.1:0-3745 GCA_036271915.1 Polyangia bacterium | reverse complement strand
GAAGATCATCGAGACCGACACCGAGGTCAACGCCCACGATCCTTCGTTTCATTGGGCCGTGCTCGCCGACGATCCGTCCGTCGCCATGCTCTCGGGCGAGGACGATCTCCAGAACGCCCTCACGCACGAGCTCGGGCACGTGCTCGGGCTGGCGCACCCCTGCTATCTCGGCGCCGTGCCCGATCCTCCCGCGCTCGACAACCTGGGCCAGCCGGAGTTGGGCTGCTCGGATCCGGCGCTCCCCGCCGACGTGCTTGGCGCGACGATGTATCCGACGGCGGCGCCCGGCAACATCGGCGAGCGCAGCCTCTCACCCGACGAGAAGATGGCGCTGCAAGACCTCTATCCCGCGGGCCGCGCGCCGGTCGTCGAAGGCCCGACCACGCCGGCGGCCGCGGGCGGTTGCTCGATCTCGGACTCGAGCCAGCGCGATGCGGCTCCGTTCGGCGTCGCGTCGATCTTGATCGTCGGCGCGTCGATGACATTCATTCGTCGGCGCCGCTGAGCTCAGCCGCGGGCGCGTCGACGGCGCGCGCCGAGCAGCGCGACGCCCGACGCCAGGAGAACCCCGGCGAGCGTGGCCTTAGCCGCGAGGCCGCTCGCCGGAACCAGAGGATTGGCGAAGTTCAGCGCCTGCACGGGCACGGCGCTGTCGGTGAGACCTCCGGTCCCCAGCTGGCCCGTGAGGTTCGAGCCCCAGCAGGACGTGGCGCCCGTGTAGTCGTTCGCGCAGGCGAAGTATTGGCCCGCCGAGACCTCGTTGATCGCTTGTCCGAGTCCCGTCACCGCGGTCGGGATCGTCTTCTCGAGGGTCGTTCCGTTGCCCAGTTCGCCGTAGTCGTCGTAGCCCCAGCACCACAACGAGCCGTCGGTCTCGCGCGCGCACGTGAAGTCGCGCCCCGTCGAGATCTCCGTGACCAGCGTGCCGAGTCGATCGACCTGCACGGGCGTGCTCGAGTCGGTGTGCGATCCGTCGCCGAGCTGACCGTGGAAATTCCAACCCCAGCACCAGAGCGTCCCGTCGGCCAGCCGCGCGCACGTGTGATCCTCGCCGGCCGAGACCTCGGCGGGCAGGCTTTCGAGGCCCGTCACTTGAACCGGCGTGCTCCTGTTCGTCGTCGTGCCGTCGCCGAGCATGCCGACGTCGTTGTCGCCCCAGCACCACAGCGTGCTGTCGCTCTTGCGCGCGCACGTGTGATAGCCGCCCGCGGACACCTCGATGACGAAGCCGCTCGTCACCACCTGGACGGGCGTCGCGCTCGACGTCGTCGTGCCATTGCCGAGCTGGCCGTAGCCGTTGTATCCCCAACACCAGAGCGTCCCGTCGGTCTTGCGCGCGCACGTGTGCTCGTCGCCCGCCGAGACGCCGGCGACCGTGTTGCCGAGCGCCGTGACCTGCACGGGAACATTCCGGTTGGTGGCGGTCCCGTCGCCGACCTCGCCAGCGTCATTCAACCCCCAGCACCAGAGCGTGCCGTCCTTCATTCGCGCGCACGTGTGATCGTAGCCGGCAGAGACCTCGACGACGGAGTTTCCGACGGAGCTTATCTGCCACGGATAATATTTATCTGTGTTGGTCCCGTCGCCGAGCTGACCGCCACCGTTGAAGCCCCAGCACCACAGCGTGCCGTTGTTCTTGGCGGCGCACGTGTGATAGCCGCCCGTCGACAAGTGCGACACGAGCGCGTCGGCGCGCGCGAAGCTCGAGGTCGCGAGCAACAAAGCGACGCCGCTCGTCATTATCGACACCATCGACACCATCGACGCGACGGCGCGGAAGCAGCTCCTTACGTTGGTCATGAGGATGGTCATTACGTTCGCTCGAATGGCCGCGCGCCGCCGTTCCATCTTCGAGACGCTTCTGTGACGGCGTAAATGAGCGATCACCCACAAATGAAAAACCCCCGTCCGCGAGGACGAGGGTTTTTCGGTTTTCGAGACTAGCGACAACCGCTCGGCGATCTCGGAGATCGCCGGGCGATACGTTCAGGTCTTACTGACCGAAGAGCCAGCCGTTCTGGCCAGCGACGACGCCCGTGCAGGCGTTCGTGTTCGTGCCGTTGCCGCAGCCCGGCAGCGCGACGTTGCCCGCACCCTGGATGTTGACGACCGGCTGAGCCGTCGACTTCGTCTCGTCGTAGTCGAGGCACTGGACGCCGCCCGCCGTCGACGGGACCGGGAGGTACCCGTGCGCCGAGATCGCGGGGCCGACCAAGCTGTCCTTCGAGAAGCACTGGGCCAGCATCTGCTCGCCGCTGCCCGACGGGAGGCCATTGAAGTTCACGCCCGCGGGGCCAACGCCGAGGTAGAGACGACGAGCGAGCTCGTAGACCGTACCGCTGGACGCCACGAGGTTCGTGAGCGCGTTCGGGGTGTACGGCGTGACGCCGTCCACGAGGAGCGCCTTGTTCTGGTCGAGCGGCGCGCCCGTGCCCGGGCCCGGGAAGGTGCGAGCCGCTTCACGGCCGGCGTAGCCGACGCTGCAGTCATCGGCGTCCGCGAGGCAGCCGATCTGCGAGGTGTCGTCGTTCTCGTGGCAGACGCCCGTCCAGTTGGCGTCGACCGAGCGCGTGTTGTAGCTCGACGCCGTCTGCATGTGCTCGCGGAAGAACGAGCCGTTGAGGAGGCGGTTGTTGCGATCGAGGCCGACCTGGTAGGTCGCGCCCGCGAAGCGATAGGCCGCGGGGACCTCCGTCGAGAGAACCATGACGCTCTGGTTCCAGAGGCGACCGTCGAGGCCGCTCGGCGTGCCGAAGCAGCGCGTGCCCGGATCCTCGACGAGGCAGCGGGGATCCTTGCCCGTCGTGTCAACGACCGGCACCCAGCAGCGGCCCGCGATCGGGTTCGTGCCGTTCGGGCACTTGTAACCCGTCGGCAGAGCGCCGCCCGTGATGACCGGCGTCAGGGCGCAGCTGCCGCTGCACGACGTCGTGGGGAAGATCTCCGAGGCCGCGTAGACGACGTCCGGAATGAAGATGACCTGAACGACGCCGAGGTCCTGGCCCGTCGTGTTCGAGCAGACGCTGTCGTTCGCGTCGCAGGGCGTACGAATCGGATCGTGATCCGACATGTCGTTGACGCGGCCGTCAGACAGCGGCGTCTTCGTGACGCCGTCGCTCAGGAGCGCCGTGCCGTCGAGGTACTGCGCCTGGTGGTTCGAGTCGTTCGCCTCGAACGAGTTGCAGAAGGGATCGACCTTCTGCGCGGCGGCGGTCGGCGCGGTCGACATCGTCCCGAGCGCGAGGCCCGCGCCGTTGACGGCCGTGAGGACGCCAACGAAGCCGTCTGTCGTGCCCGACGCGTCGGAACGGCGCCACGCGTGCGTGATGCCAGCCGCACAGTGCGTGTCACCGCCACCGCAGCTCGGGTCCGTCGTGAAGAGGTTCGTCCAGTTCTGAATGAGCGACTTGCGCGTGGCGCTGTTGCAGTCGCGCGCGCCCGTGTGGTCGAGGCCCATGTAAAGGAGGCGGAGCGCGTCGATCGACGCGGGGATGCCGGCCACGGTGCCGAGCGTGTAGCCGCCGAACGTCGCCTTGCCGACCTGGTTCACCGTCGTCGTCGAGCAGCTCGAGGCCTTGCTCGTCACGATGGCGACGCCGTCGATGCCGATGAGAAGGTCAGCGGCGTTCTGCGGCGTGAGGCCGCAGAACTCGCCGGACTTCAGACCGCGAGACATGGGGGCGATCTCCTGGGTTCCGAGATCCATCTGGCCAGCGCCGACGCCCGAGCCGCCGCCCTCGTAGGT
>DATAZS010000084.1:0-1571 GCA_036271915.1 Polyangia bacterium | reverse complement strand
ACCGAGCTTAGCTTGATGGTACGTGCGAGGTCTGGTGGGGTCGCGTTGTTGGTCGCGTTGGTCGCGTCCGTGGTCGTGCCTGGCCGCGCGTTCGCGATCGGCGAGACGATCGTCGACGTGCGCATCCTCGACAACCAGCGCACGGAAGAGTCGACAGTGCGCTCGATCGCGGGCCTCGCGAACGGCGACATCCTGCAGGCGGACACGCTCGACACCGTGCGTGAGCGCCTCAACACGACGGGCCTCTTCGCCGACGTCAACGTCTGGTGGGAGCCGAGCGGCGCAGGCGTTCGCGTCAACATCTCGGTGAAGGACAAGTTCCCGTGGGCGCCGGTTCCCACGGCGGCGTGGTCGGCCAACAACAAGGCGATCGGCCTGCTCTTCGTCCACGGAAACCTCTTCGGGCGCGGCAAGCAGCTCGTGCTCGGCGCGCGCCTCGCGCAGGTCGACTCGGGCGCGACGATCGCCTACCGCGATCCCTCGATGTTCGGTAGCTGGATCTACTGGCAGATCCAGGCCCTCTACCAGCGGCAGGACATCCCCGAGTACGACAGCTACGGTATGGGTGCGTCGCTCGCGAGCCCGCTCGAGTTCCGCGAGACGCTCATGCACTCATACGGCGCCGAGATGGCGCTCGGCATCGCGTGGCTCCGGCGCGTGAAGACGCAGGTCGCGTGGCACCTCGAGAAGTTCGACTTCGAGCGGTCCGACGATCCGAGCGCCCCCGATCCTTCGGCCGCGTCGGCGAGCCTCGCGCCCACGATGCAGGGTGGTCTGCTCGGCATGGGGCGCGCGTCGCTCGCCTTTGATTTTCGCGCGCGCGAGTTCGCCGTCATGACGGGGGCCGCGCTCACGGGCTACGTCGACTACGCGAGCCCGGCCTTCAAGAGCGACTACACGATGTACCGCGGCGGCGTCACGTGGGAGCAGGGCATCCGCTTCTTCCGCCGCCACAACTTCATCTACGCGGCCGAGGCGCAGGCGGGCCACAACCTGCCGTTCTTCGCCGAGAACACGGCGGGCGGCCCCAACGATCGCGGCTATCTCTACCAGCAGTTCCGCGGCGACACGCAGCTGTCGGGCAAGGCCGAGTATCACTTCCCGCTCTTCTCGGTGGGCTCGCTCGACTTTCGCGGCCTCTTCTTCTACGACGTCGCCGCCGTGTGGTTCCGCGAGATCCCGACGACGCCCGATCCCGCCAATCCGAACTTCTACCTGCGCAACACGTACGACATGCGTACGTTCCCGACGACTCAGCAGAACGGCTTCAGCTTCAATCAGAGCATCCACCAGTCAGTCGGCGGCGGTCTGCGGTTCTTCCTGCGCTCCGTCGCCGTGCCACTCATCGGCTTCGACGTGGGCTATGGACTCGAGTCGAAGAGTTGGCAGTACATGCTCGTCATCGGCGCCTGACGGCGCGCGCAGGTCTAGGCCTGGCGCGTGCTTTGCTTTGACATGGCGGAATGCCTCCTGCTACCAATGCTCCCGCGGCGCGGCCGCCTCTCATGACGTTCGAGCCTTTGCCCTTCGAGAAGCTGACGGCCGTCGCTCAGGCGCAGAGCGGGCCGTAC
>DATAZS010000083.1:0-8811 GCA_036271915.1 Polyangia bacterium | reverse complement strand
CGACCTTCCGCAAGGGGCACTTCGACGAGGAGCTGTTCGGCGAGGTGTTCGCGCGCCACGATCGCGGCATCGAAGAGGTCCGGAAGGCGTTCGTGGGTATGGGCGCGCGCATTCACGACGCGCTCGACGAGCGGCAGCGCGCGGCGCTCGCCGATCTGATCGAGGCGGGGCCTGGGGGCTGGCGTCCGCGCTGGAGCGGGCGCGGCCGTGGCTGGGGAGGCGCGCGCGCCTGAAGGCGCCGACATGCGCTTCGAGCTGGTAGAGTCGGAGCGCGTGGCCCTGCGCGTGCTCTGCATCGACGACGACACGAGGCTCTTCGAGCTGCTCGCGAGCTATCTGGGCGACAACGGCGTGCGCCTCGAGCACGCGCCGGATGGTCGACAGGGGCTCGCGACGCTCGATCGCGGCGTGTTCGACGCCGTCCTGCTCGACGTCATGATGCCGGGCATCGACGGGCTCGAGGTGTGCCGGCGCATCCGCGAGAAGAGCCGCATCCCGGTCATCATGTTGACGGCGCGGGGCGACGAGACGGATCGGGTCGTCGGGCTCGAGCTCGGCGCCGATGACTACGTGCCGAAGCCGTTCTCGCCGCGCGAGCTGCTGGCGCGCCTGCGCGCCGTGTTGCGGCGCACGGCGCCCGCGGGCGAGCCGCCGCTCATCGTGGGCGGCGTCAGCGTCGACCTGCAGGCGCGCGAGGTGCGCGTCGCCGGCAACGTTTGCGAGCTCACGGCGCTCGAGTTCGATCTGCTCGTCGCGCTCGCGCGCAGGCCGGGTCGCGTCGTCCCGCGCGAGGTCTTGCTCGAGGAGGCGGGCCGCGGCGACGTCACCGTGAGCGACCGGACGGTCGACGTCCACGTCTCGCACCTGAGGCGCAAGCTGGGCGACGATCCACGCGCGCCGCGCCTCATCAAGACGGTGCGCGGCGTGGGGTACGTCCTCGCGCGGGAGATCACGACGTGAGGCACGGGCGGCGCTGGCGCCATCACCACGACCGCGTCCACGCGCACATTCAAGAGCACATCGAGCAGCACATCCAGGCGCGGCTCGATCGTCACGGGCACGGCCTCGGCGCGCGATGGGCGGCAGCGAAGCGCGGCGGTCGGTGGCGTCACTTCATCGCGGCGCACCTGCACCGGCGCCTCTTCATGTGGTTCGGCGCCTCGATCTTCGTGACGGTCACCGTCGCGAGCATGGTTCACGGGCTCGTCGGATACGGTCGCGGGCATCGGCTGTACGCCATGCTCGCCGCCGGCTTCGTGCTGTGGCTCATCTCGGGCAAGATCGCGTATCGGATCGCGCGGCCGCTGCAGGAGCTCCTGCGCGTCACCGAGGAGATCGGCGCGGGGCGGCTGTCGGCGCGCGCGCGGCTGCCGCCGTTCGAGATGGGCGAGATCGCGTACCTCGGCTCGGCCATCAACGACATGGCGACGCGCATCGAGAAGCAGGTCGGCGATCAGCGCGAGCTGCTCGCGGGGGTGTCGCACGAGATCCGCACGCCGCTCGCGCGCATTCGCGTCTTGCTCGAGCTCGGACGCTCGCGCGGCGGCGACGCGCGGACCTTCGACGAGCTCGAGCAGGAAGTGATCGAGATCGACGCGCTCGTGGGTCAGCTCCTCGCGAGCGCGCGCCTCGACTTCGCCAACCTTTCGGTGCGCACGCTCGACGCCGTCGACGTCGCGCGCCGCGCGCTCGAGCGCGCGGGGATCGCGGAGGCGGGCGTGCTCGATGTCGCGGCCTCTGACGCGCGCACGTCGTTCGACGGCGACGCGACGCTCATCGCGCGCGCCCTCGCGAACCTGCTCGAAAACGCGCGCCGACACGCGGGCGGCGTCACGCGCCTCGGCGTGCGCGTCCCGCGAGAGGGCACGGTCCTATTCGAGGTCGACGACGCGGGGCCGGGGTTTCCAGCAGCGGGCGAGCAGCGCGAGCGCGGCGAAGGATCGCTCGGCCTCGGGCTCGTGCTCGTGCGCCGCATCGCCGACGCGCACCGCGGCCGCGTCGACGTCGTGAACCGCGCCGAGGGCGGCGCGCGCGTGAGCCTCGAGCTCTCGAGCCCTCAAGTCAATCGCGGCTGACCGCTGAAATCGCGCGCGTCGCGGAGTCGTCCTATGCTGACGAAATGATCGTCGCCCGCGTCGCCGTCGTGATCCTGCTGCTCGCACCAACGGCGGCGAGCGCGAGATCGAAGGGCACGAAGTCGAGCGCCACGGCGGCGAGCGCCACGAAGCCTGGCGCGCCCAGCTGCGAGGACGGCCCGAACGCCACGATTTGGCTGTCCCCCGAGGTGCCCATCGCGGGCGCGCCCGTCGCCGTGTTTGCCGTCGCGGACGGTGGCGCGCCGGGCGAGCTCGCCGTGACGGGATCCGACGGACGCCGGGCCGCGCTCGCGGCGACGAGGCGGGGCACGGCGCCGCTCAGCTTGTCGGCGGAGCTGACGTCGCCGCGCGCCGGCCGCACGCGGTTCGTGTGGACGCGCGGCGATCACGTCATCGCGTGCCGCGACGTCGAGATCGCGAAGCACGCGGAGAAGCCGGTGCGCCCGGCACCAGACAAGGGCGTGTGGGCGTCGCGTCGCGCTTGGGATCGCCGCATGGAGGACTTCTACGCGGCGTGGATCGAGCGGCTCTTCGACGCGCCCGTCGAGCAGTCGGTGGACTTCCGACCGCTGCACCAAGCGTTGCGCGATCGCGTGAGGAACGTTCTGTACGGATATCTCGGGTTGCGCGAGGACGATCCCACGAACAAGGCGGCGCTCCCCGCGACGCCGGACTGTGCCGACCTGCCGTACTTCCTGCGCGCGTACTTCGCGTGGAAGCTCGGCCTGCCCGTGGGCTTCCGCGACTGCGATCGCGGCACCGACGCGCGCCCGCCCAAGTGCTCGGGGCTCATGACGAACGAGGACGGCGCGGCGGGGCGCGAGGTCTTGCCGAGCGTGAAGGCATTCCTGCGCCAGATGTCGAACCACGTGCAGTCGGGCAGCGCGCGCACGGCGCTCGACGACGAAGAGACCGACTACTATCCCGTGCGGCTCGATCGGCGATCGCTGCGACCCGGCGTCGTCTACGCCGACCCGTACGGCCACGTCATGATGATCGTGAAGTGGGTCGAGCAGACGAAGGAGCACGGGGGCCTGCTGCTCGCCGTCGATGGGCAGCCCGACACGTCCGTCGGGCGCAAACGATTTTGGGAGGGGACGTTCCTCTTCACGAACGACACGAAGAGCGCGGGGCCCGGGTTCAAGGCGTTCCGTCCGCTCGCGCGCGCGGCGTCGGGGACGCTCGCGCCCGTCGCCAACGCCGCGATCGGGGGCGCCGACGATCCGGCGCACGCGCCGTTCTCGAACGAGCAGGGGAAGCTCACGCCTGACGAATTCTATGCGCGCATGGGCAAGCTCATCAATCCGGCGGGGCTCGAGCCGACGGCGGCGTACGCCGAGACGCTCGACGCGCTCGTCGAGCAGCTCCAGGTGCGCGTGGGCTCAGTCGACAACGGCGAGAAGTTCATGCGCGAGAACGCGAACCCCGTCGTGCCCATGCCCGAGGGCGCGAAGATCTTCGAGACGACGGGGCCGTGGGAGGACTACGCGACGCCGTCACGCGACATGCGCCTCATCATCGCGATCAACGTGCTCACGGGGCTCCCCGATCGCGTCGTGCGCCACCCCGAGCTCTTCAACTTGGGCGGCCGCAAGCCGGCCGTCGTCGCCGACGAGCTGCGCAAGCTGCACGCGCAGCGCGTCCGCGAGCGCGGCATCGAGTACAAGCGCAGCGACGGCACACCGTTCAAGCTCACGGTCGCCGATCTGATCGCGCGCAAGACGGCCATCGAGATCGCGTACAACCCGAACGACTGCGTCGAGACGCGGTGGGGTGCGGCGCCTGGGTCGCCCGAGGCTGCGACGTGTACGCGCCACGCGCCGGCCGATCAGCAGGCGCGCATGGCAAGCGTGCGGAGCTGGTTCCACGACGCCAAGCGCCCGCCGCGCTGAAGCCCCGTCGAGAAACGTAGCCACGCGCGTGCGCACCGGCTACGATGCCGGCCCGAGGTGTCAATGAAGGTCGGCATCCCCAAGGAGATCTACGCGAACGAGCGGCGGGTCGCCGCCACGCCTGAGACGGTCCAGAAGATCCGCAAATTGGGCCTCGAGGTCGTCGTCGAGGCGGGCGCGGGCGACGCGTCGACCTTCGCCGACAGCGCCTACGTCTCCGCGGGCGCCGTCATCGTGCCCGCGGACAAGGGGGACACGCTGTGGGCGGAGTCCGACATCATCCTCAAGGTGCGCGGGCCGATGTTCCGACCCGGCACGACGGTGCATGAGGCTGATTTAATGAAGCCGGGCGCCGCGCTCATCAGCTTCTTCTGGCCCGCGCAGAACAAGGAGCTCATCGAGCGCATGGCGGCGCGCAAGGTCACGGTGCTCGCCATGGACGCCGTTCCACGCATCACGCGCGCGCAGCGCATGGACGCGCTGTCGGCGATGGCGAACATCGCGGGCTACCGTGCCGTCGTCGAGGCGGCGAACGCGTTCGGTCGGTTCTTCCCGGGGCAGGTCACGGCGGCCGGCCGCGTGAAGCCGGCGCAGGTGTTCGTGCTGGGCGCGGGCGTCGCGGGCCTCGCCGCCATCGCGGCCGCGCGCGCGCTCGGCGCACAGGTGCGCGCGTTCGACACACGGGCCGCGGCGCGCGAGCAGGTCGAGAGTCTGGGCGCGCAGTTCGTCGAGTTCAAGTTCGAGGAGACGGGCGAAGGGCAGGGCGGCTACGCGAAGGAGATGAGCGAGGCCTACCTGGCCGCGGAGCAGGCGCTCATCGCGCAGCACGCGAAGCAGTCGGACATCATCATCTCGACGGCGCTCATCCCGGGGAAGCCAGCGCCGCAGCTCGTGACGTCGGGCGCGGTCGTCAGCATGGCGCACGGGTCGGTCATCGTCGACATGGCGGCCGAGCAGGGCGGCAACTGTCCGCTCACGGAGAAGGACAAGGTCGTCGAGAAGTTCGGCGTCACGATCATCGGCCTCACGGATCTGCCGAGCCGCATGGCGCACCAGGCGAGCGATCTGTACGCGACGGTCGTGTTCAACCTGCTCAAAGAGGTCTGCCCCGACGAGAAGGGCCTCGCGCTCAACCTCGAGGACGAGATCCACCGCGCCGTGCTCGTGCTCAAGGACGGCGCGCTCATGTGGCCGCCGCCCAAGCCGCCCGCGCCGCGCGCCGGTGGTCCCACGACGCCGCAGAAGCAGCAGCCGAAGCCCGTGCATGCCGCCGCTCAGCCGTCGAACACGGCGAGCCCCGGCATGCGCATCGGGATGGCGCTCGTCGTCGGGCTGCTCGGGACGGCGGGCATCCTGGGGCCGCCCGAGTTCTTGCAGCACCTCACGGTGTTCCTGCTCGCGTGCGTCATCGGGTGGCACGTCGTGTGGAACGTCTCGCCCGCGCTGCACACGCCGCTCATGAGCGTCACGAACGCCATCAGCGGCATCATCCTCATTGGCGGCATGGTCGTGCTGCTCGGTCGCGGCGCGAGCCCGGCGGCGCTCGTGCTCGGCGGCGTCGCCGTGTTGGTCGCATCAATCAACGTCGCGGGTGGCTTCCTCGTCACGCAGCGCATGCTCAAGATGTTCCGCAAGTGATGACCTCCACCATTCGCGCGCTCGCGTACCTCGTCGCGAGCCTGCTCTTCATCCTGAGCCTTCGCGGCCTGTCGACGCAGGAGACGGCGCGCCGCGGGAACCGCTACGGCATCTTCGGAATGGTGCTCGCCGTCGTGTGCACGGCGATCGCGCTGCTGTTCCCGACGGACGACCTGACGACGGTCGCGGGCGCGGGGCTCACGGGCGTCGGCGTGCTCGCGGGCGCGCTGGGCGTGGGCGCGCTCATCGGCGGGCTGCTCGCGTCGCGCGTCGCCATGACATCGATGCCCGAGCTCGTCGCCGTGCTGCACAGCTTCGTGGGCGCGGCCGCCGTGCTCGTCGGCATCGCGACGTACCTGCAGCCGGGCGCCGAGGTCGAGACGGCGCGCAACGCGCACCTCATCGAGATCTTCGTGGGCGTCCTCGTGGGCGCCGTCACCTTCAGCGGATCGATCATCGCGTTCGGCAAGCTGCGCGGCAAGGTGAGCAGCAAGCCGCTGCTGCTGCCGGGACGGCATCTCCTCAACATCGCGGCGCTCGTCGCGTGCGTCGTGCTCGCCGTGATCTTCCTGCGCGCGCCCGACGCGTGGCCGGGCGAGGGCGGCGCGCTCACCGACGGCGGCATGCCCGCGCTGCTCGCCATGACCTTCCTCGCGCTGCTGCTCGGCGTCCACCTCGTCATGGCGATCGGAGGCGGCGACATGCCCGTCGTCGTGTCGCTGCTCAACAGCTACTCGGGCTGGGCCGCGGCGGCTGCCGGCTTCATGCTGTCGAACGACCTTCTCATCATCACGGGCGCGCTCGTGGGCAGCTCGGGCGCGATCCTGAGCTACATCATGTGCAAGGCCATGAACCGATCGATCTTCAACGTCATCCTGGGCGGCTTCGGCGCCGAGAGTGGAAAGTCAGGCGCGAAGAAGGCGCCGGGCGCGGCGGCGGAGCCCGCGGGCAAGGTCACCGAGACGAACGTCGAGCAGGTCGCGGAGCTGCTGCTCGCCGCGCGCAGCGTGATCATCGTGCCCGGCTACGGCATGGCCGTCGCGCAGGCGCAGCACCCCGTCAAGGAGATCTCGTCCGTGCTCATCGCGAAGGGCGTCAAGGTGCGCTACGCGATTCACCCGGTCGCGGGCCGCCTGCCCGGGCACATGAACGTGCTGCTCGCCGAGGCCAACGTCTCGTACGACATCGTCAAGGAGATGGACGAGATCAACGAGGACTTCGCGTCCACGGACGTCGTCATGGTCATCGGCGCGAACGACATCGTGAACCCGATGGCGCAGGACGATCCGTCGAGCCCGATCTACGGCATGCCCGTGCTCGAGGTGTGGAAGGCCGCGCGCGTCGTCATGCTCAAGCGCGGCATGGCGGCGGGATACGCGGGCGTCGACAACCCGCTCGTCTACAACGACAACACGCTCATGCTGTTCGGCGACGCGCGCCAGAGCGTCACGAAGCTGCTCACGGCGCTGAACACGGCGGCCTGAGCGCTCACCGCAGTCGCGCGAGCGTGGCCCGCGCGCGCGCGACGCCCACGTGGTCGGGCGCGAGGTGCAAGAAGGCCTCGAGCACGGCGCGGGCCTCGTCGCGACTGTCGAGCGCCGCGAGCGCGAGTCCTTTGCCGAGGAGCGCGTCGGGATCGTCGCCCCGCGCGGCGCGAAGATCGTCGAGGGCCTCGCGCGGCCGCTGGAGCGCGAGCAACGCGAGGCCGCGCTTCACGCGCGCGTCCGGCGCGCTCGATCGCGCGTAGGCCACGACCGCCGCCTGACGATCGCCGAGCCGCAGCGCGAGATCGCCGAGCGCAGCTGCCCAGGCGTCGCGCGCGGCCGGGTCTCCTCGCCGCGCTCGCGTTGCTGCCGATCGCGTTCGCGACGCCTTCGGGCGCTAGGGCAGGGCCGCGAACGGCCGAAACAGCTCGGCGACGATCGGTGGATACAGAAACCGACTGTGCGTGAACACGGCCACGCCGTCCCAGAGCTCGGGCGCCGAGACGCCGACCTGGTCCCGTAAGGATCGAGCCCCGCGCGGCACGACGCACCTGCGATCCAGTACGACGCGATATCTTGTTGTAACGACCTGGTCGCAAACCAGCCGGCCGCTCCCGCGACGACGGCGATCGCTGCAGCGGGCACGAACCGGGAAAGCCGCGCGGCGTCGTCGTTCACTCAGTTTGCCCCTCGCACGACGTTCGGCCCGCGCCCTGCGTGATACTGTGCCGGCCCGGGATTTTTAACGAGAGGGGACCAGATGTCGAAGAATGTTATTTCCATGTTGGGTGCGGCGATCGTGGGCGTCGTGCTCGTCGGAAGCGCGACGCAGGGGTGTGGCGGCAGCTCGGGCCCGAGCGCCGCGGACATCTCGTCCGCCTGTAACAAGGCGTGCGCGACGGAGCTCAAGTGCTTTCCGGGCGTCCTCACGATGGACACCTGCGTATCGGATTGTATGAAGGGCGCCGAGAGCCAGACCGGCTCGACCTGCACAAACCAAGCGGCCATCGTCTCGGCGGCCGAAGCGTGCGCCAACATGACCGACTGCACGGCGCTCGCGACCTGCGAAACGAACCTTCCCAAGTGCGAGGGCGGCGGAACGGCGGGCGCGAGCGGTGGCGGGACGGCCGGCGCGAGCGGTGGTGGAACGGCGGGCGCGTCGGGTGGTGGAACGGCGGGCGCGTCGGGGACGTCGCCGGGCGGCACGACGTGTGATACCGCGTGCGCGAAAGCCGACGCCTGCTCTGCCGCCATCAGCGCGCTCATCCACGCGGACGCGGGGACCGGCAGTCTGAAGACGTTGTGCGACGGGCAGTCGGCGGCGGATCAGGTGTCGACGGTCGCGGGCTGCAACATGGTCCTGACGCAAGCTGCCGCGATTCCCGGCACGCCGGCCGCCTGCCAGTAACGAGCGCCTAGCGCGTTTTCCCGAACGCTTCGAGCGCGGCCTCGTCGCCGCGCTCGAGCGCGATCTCGGCGGCGAGGCTCACGGCGTCGCGGCCGAGCGTCGCGACGGCGAGCGTCTTGCCGCCGCGGCGGTATGCGATCGTCGCGTCGCGCGCCGCGAGCGCGCCGTGAACGTCGATGCGATCCCAGCTCTCGGCGTGGCCCACGTACGACACCTGCGCGTCGTAGTGCGTGCTCCAGAAGAAGGGCGCTGACGAAAACGGCGTCTCGCGGCCCAGCATGTTGAGCGCGGCG
>DATAZS010000082.1:0-4760 GCA_036271915.1 Polyangia bacterium | reverse complement strand
CTTGTCGCGCGCCTCGATGGCGCGGAGGCAGGCCTCTTCGCGCGTGCGCGTCACGGTGTCGGGCGCGCGCTTGCTGTCCTTCGACTTCACGAGCACCTGCTTCGCGCCGACCTTGATCGGCTCGCCGGGCTTCTTCTCGCGCTGCGCGTTCGCGGTCGCGAGGCACTTGGCGCCGGGCGTCGCGGGCGCGTCGGCGGTCGCGTGGACCGTCGCCGCGGGCGCCGCGGGGCCGCCACAGGCGAGGCCGAGCGCAGCGATCGAGGCGAGGAGGAGGGCGCGCGTCATCGGGCGAACCTGCAACGCGCGCGTCTCGGCGTCGAGGGCGTCGTCGTTCACGCTCCGTCACAGGGCGACGAGGTCATGACGGCTCGCCGCCAGCGCCGAGGAGATGGATCATGCGCGCCGTCAGCCGGCCGTGCTCGACGCCGCCGCGCGACATCGCGTAGACGACGCCATCACACCACTCGTGCTTCACGTCGCCCGAGGCTTCGACCTCGAGGTACGCCTCGTACGAGACGCGGGTGGGCGACGCGGCGCTCATCGGCGCATGCTGTCACGCTGCCGCGACCGCCGCACGGCCGGCGTCGAGCTGCGACCGCGACGCGACGCGCCTACGTCAGCGTCTCGAGCAGCTCGCCGACAACCCGCACGGCTCCGTCCGCCTGCCGGAGGCGAAGGGTCCGATACGCCGAGTTGTCGGGCCGGAGCTCGACCTCCGCGACGTGGCCTTCGGCGTCGAGCGCGGCCACGCGCCAGCGCTTGAGCGTGTAGCGCCCGCCGAGCTCCCCGTCTGCGTCGTCGCGCAGCTCAACGATGACGCGGCGGCCGTCGAGCGCGGTCGGCCGCGGCGCGGTCCCCGCCGCGAACCCGCGGAACAGCGCGATCGTGCCGTCGGGGACGCCGGGCTCCATCGACTTGCCGACCACGCGCGCGGCGAACAGGGACGGTTCTCCTCGTGCGCGTCTTCGCCGTGACGGCGACGTCGAGGCGGCGGCCGAGGTCGAGCAGCCCGCTCGTCGCGAGCTGGGCGAGCACGGTGCGCACGGTGGGCGTCGCGGAGGGGTCATCGCCCCGCCAGCAAGCCGAGGCCGCCCCCGCATGTCGAGCGGGGGCGCTTCCCTGCCCGCCGAGACCTTCCCTGCCCGGCCGGGACCTTCCCTGGCGCGCCGAGACCTTCCCGGGCGGCGGGGAAGGCCTCGCGGTCGCGGAAATCGCGGGCATTTTCGAAGACGCCGCCGATGACGGCGCTGGCGCCGTGAAAAATCCGGCCGAAAAGTGGCTCCCGGCGGCGGGCGAGGCCGGCGACACGGCGGGGAAGGCGTTCGCGTCGCGAGGCAGCCTCTGCGCGGACGCGGGGCCCAGCCATCGGGACGCACGCGCCCGCGTCGATCGTTGCGCGCTCGGCTCTGCCTCGAGAACGTCGGCGCGTCATCCGGCGCTCTCTGCTACGCCGAGGATCACGATGCTGAAGCGCCTCGACGTGGACAACTACCGCACGCTCGTCGACTTCTCCCTGGAGCCCCCTGCGACGTCGGTGCTCGTCGGCGAGAACGGCACCGGCAAGACCGCGATTTGGGAGGTATTGGCCGCGCTGCAGGACATCCTCGTCCACGGCGCGGCGGTCGAAGACACGTTCAAGCCGACGACGGTCACGCGCTGGGGCTCAAGCAACGACCAGACCATCCGCATCGAGCTCGAGCGCCCGGACGGCGACCCGTTCCGGTACGAGCTCGTCGTTCGGCACGACCGGGAGAAGCAGCGCGTCGCGATCGCGAAGGAGAGCCTCCACGTGGGCGCACAGCTGCTCTTCGATTCCGGCCCGCAGGGCGTGCACCTCTATGGCGATAAGCCCACAAAGGGGAATGCTGCCGCACGCGCGAAGATCCCGTTCCGCCGGAGCCGTTCGTTCATCTCGGAGCTCGAGCCACGCGCGGACAACAAGCTGACCGTCGCCTTCCGCGAGCTCGTCGCGAGCATCTGGCTGCTCAAGCTCGACCCGCCGCGGATGGCCTCGGTCTCGAAGGCGGAGGAGACCTGGCTCGAACGGGACGGGACGAACTTTGCGGGTTGGTACCGCGACTTCGCGCAGCGTGAAGAAGACAAGACTACGGCGCTACGGGACGAGCTCGGCGCGGTGCTGCACGGCTTCGTGCGCTTCAAGAACGAGTTGGCGGGCGGGACCGCGCGCGAGCTCCGTGTGATCTGTCGAACTCCGGAAGGCGAGGACTACCCCGTCACGTTCGAGGAGCTCTCGGATGGTCAGCGAAGCCTGGTCGTCCTCTACGCGCTGCTCCACGCCGTGCTGCCAGGACCGGCCCTCTTGGTGCTCGACGAGCCCGAGAATTTCGTCGCGCTCGCAGAGATTGAGCCGTGGCTCGTCGCCTTCAATTCAGCAGCGGAGGGGAGGTCTTGGCAGCGCATCGTGATCTCGCACAACCCGGCGCTCATCGACTTCATGGCCGCGGACATGGCGCTCGAGGCGACGCGCGAGCGCGGCGGCCCCACGCGCGTCGCCCCGTTGGAAATTGATCTGAGTGAAGGGCTCCGGGCATCCGAGATCCTGGCACTCGGTCGCGACGACGCCGAAGGCGCCGCAGAATGACCTCTCACGCGCGCGTACGCGTCCGCCTGCTCTGCGAGGACGCTCGACACCGCGACTTCGCGCTCGCGTTGCTGAAGTGCCTCGGCTTCAACCGTAGAATCGTAAGGGGAATTCATGTGGCGCCCGCGGGGATTGGGAGCGGGAAAGACTGGGTGAAGAAGCAGTACGCGGACTTCATTCGAACGATCCGCGCGAAGAACTGCCAAACGCAGCTCGGTGCGCTGGTCCTGATCGACGGCGACGCGGAAGGGACGGGGAGGGGCTCCGGCGCGAACGCCACTGGCAATACCCCGTAGAGGCCGTGCGCGAGGCTTTGCTCAACGCGATGGTGCACCGCGACTGGACGCGTTCGATCGAGGTGGAGATCGCTGCGTTCGACGATCGGCTCGAGATCACGAGCCCTGGCGCCTTGCAAAACTCGATGACGGTGGAGAAGATGCTCGCGGGACAGCGCTCCCCACGGAATCCGGTGATCGTCGACGTGATGCGCGACTATGGCTACGTCGACGCGCGCGGCATGGGTGTGCGGCGAAAGATCGTACCCCTCGTGCGCGCCGCGACGGGCGAGGACGCGCGGTTCGACGCCACGGATGACTTGGTCCGGGTCACGATGCCGAAGCGCAGGCAGCGCAGCGATTGAGCCTCGAACGCGCATCAAAGAACTTGAACTCAGGCTTGAGTCTTTGTAGCCAGAGACATGGCCAAGAAGATCCCTGCATCCGATCCCGTTCCCGTCGACCCCGTCGCGAGCGCGAACGTCCTCGAAGAGACGCCCCCTCGCGCGCTGAAATTCCTGAGCGCCGTCAGCCGGACGCCCGCCATCTTCGCGGCGCTCGCCCAGCGCGGCTACGACGAGGAGACGCACGCCGAAGGCTGGGAGCTCCTCTGGACCGCCTCGGGCGCGACGCGCCCAGGCGCGCCCGCCGCGCCGCGCACGGACCCAACGGTGCAAAAGGCGCTCGCCACCGTCGACGCGTGGGACGAGCCCAACTTCCGCGTCATCCGCGCGACGCTCGAGAACGCTTTCACGGCGCAGTGCGACTTCCTCTTCGCCGGCGGCCTCGCCGCGGCGACGGGCGAGGCCTCGCTCGGGACCGTCAAGACGATGCTCGACCGCCTCGACGCGCTCCAGCACGGCACGGGCCGCGCGAAGGAGGACCACAAGCAAGACCAGGCCGCGCTGAAGAAGCTCGAGAAGCGCAGCATCACGCCCGACGTCCGCGCCGAGCTCGCCGGCCTCATCGCGACGGCGACGGCTGCGCCGAAGGGCGGCGCGACGCCCGCGGTCGCGTCCACGACTTCGGCGGACACGCGGACGCGCGCGCTGAACGATCTGCGCGTCTGGTACAAGGAGTGGGCGACGATCGCGCCGACCGTGATCAAGCGGCGCGACTACCTGATCGCCCTCGGCATCGCGAAGCGCGAGAAGCCGAAGAAGCCTGGCCCGACGCCGCCGCCGGCGACCACGTAGGAGGGCTCCCGGCGTGAAGCGCAAGCGGGAGGGTCGACCGCCACGGAGCCGAGGAGAGATCTTCGGCAAGGCGATCGGCCCGCTCGCGCGGCGCATCGCCTACGAGTGGGCGCGCGACGGGACAGATCTCGCGGACCAAGTGCTCATGTTCTTCGACCCGACCGACGCGGGCGCGATGAAATGGGCCGAGGCGCTGAAGGCGATCCACGAGCCTGCCCTCGGCGATGCGCCCGTGCGCCTCTACCAGATGAGCACGAATGGGCCCGGGCTGCGGAGGGCGGGCTTCTCGCACGAGCTCGACAAGCCGCTCCCCGCCGACGTCATCCGGTGCATCCTCGTGCTCGGCGACAAGGACCACGGCCTCTGGGAAGAGTCTGTGCACAATGTCCTGCCGGAGGAGGTCGAGCCCTGGCCGCGACGCCAGCCGCTCGACGCGGTCTGCGGCGACATCTTCGACGGCACGGCGACGAACACGTTCTGCCTCGGCTGCGAGGGTCTCCCGTTCATCGACGCCGTGCGCGGCCCCGGGCCGAGCGCCGAGCTCACCGGCGCGTCGGTGCGCGAGCAGGCCTCGATCGCCGTCGGCCTCTATCCCTGGCTCTTCGTGCTGTTCGACGCGAAGCTGCCGCGCGCGTTCACCGCCCCAGATCTTTGCGACTGGGACCTCCGTCATCGCGCCCCCGCGGA
>DATAZS010000081.1:0-1615 GCA_036271915.1 Polyangia bacterium | reverse complement strand
CGGCACGGCGCTGCACGAGCGGCGCCCTCCAATCGGCGTACTCGAGCCCACTGTCGACAATGCTGGCAATCGGCGACCGAAACGAGTCAGCAACGACGGATTGCCTGCCGCGCCTTCTGAACCAGCTGCGCGGCGGAGAAGGGCTTCTCGAGGAAGGGGACGTCGAGATCTTGGGCAACACCCAGGTAGCCAGAGACGAGAAGCACGGGCACCGCGGGAGCGACGCGCCGCACGTGCTCGAGCAGCGCGCGCCCGTCGAGCCCCGGCATGATGACATCCGTGATCACGAGCGATACGTCACCACCCGCGCGTTCGATGAAGTTCACGGCCTCTGTGCCATTGGAAGCCTGCCGCACATTGAACCCGGCGGCCGAGAGCGCGTCGGCGCCGAACTTTCGAACGGCGACGTCGTCCTCGACGAGGAGCACGGTCCCCTCGTCGGGCCCCGCATCGAGATCCCGTTCGTCCACCGGTGCGGGCGCGGCGATGACCGGCGCGGGCGGCACCGCGGGAAAATAGAGACGAACTTCGGTGCCTTTTCCGGGCTCGGAGTCGACCTGGATCGCGCCACCGCTCTGTCTGATGATGCCGAAGACCACCGACAGCCCGAGCCCTGTGCCGCGATCGGCCTGTTTTGTCGTGAAGAAGGGCTCGAAGATCCGGGCGCGAATCTCGGGCGTCATCCCCCGACCTTCGTCGCGCACCGACAGGAGCACGGGCCGTCCGGACGGCATGTTCGCATCCGCGAGCCCCGCGGCATCGTCCTCGGAAATGTTCGCCGTCTTGATGACGATCGCGCCGCCGGCGGGTGAGGCGTCGCGCGCGTTGACGACGAGGTTTAGTAGGATCTGCTCGAGCTGGCTGGTATCGGCGCGCACGGACGCGAGATCCGGCGCGAGCTCGGCGCGAAGCGGGATGTTCTCGTGAATGAGCCGCGTAAGCATCGGCCTCATCTTCGTGACGATCGTGTTGAGGCTCAGCGTGCGCGTCTCGCGCGGCTGCTTGCGGCTGTAGGCGAGGAGTTGCCGCGTGAGCGCCGCGGCGCGGTCGCCCGCGTCGACGATGGCGAGCGCAGATTCGCGCGTCGACTCGTCTGGCACCTGCTGGGCCAACAGGTGAGCGTAGCCGTTGATGACGGTCAGCAGGTTGTTGAAGTCGTGCGCGATGCCACCCGCGAGCGTCCCCAGCGCCTCCATCTTCTGTGCGTGCCGGACCTGGTCCTCGGCGAGCCGCCGATCCGTGATGTCGTAGCTGTTGTAGAGGAGGCAAGCCTCGCCATCGAGCTCGATCTTCTCGACGGACACGCGGACGGTCCGGGGCGGACCGTCCTTGACGCGGTACTTCATCTCGTGGTCGCGGAGCGAAGCCTGCCGGCGCGCGAGGCCGCCTAGCTCTTCACGTTCCTCGCTCGTGAGGATGCCGAGCTCGGCGGGCGTGCGGCCGATCTGCTCCTCGCGACTGTAGCCGCTGATTCGATTGGCGCTCTCGTTGACGTCGAGGATGACGCCGTCGCGCACGCGCAGGATCGACATCGCCGTGGGGCTGGCATCGAAGGCTTTCTTGAAGCGCTCGTCGGCCCGCACGAGCGCTTCGAACCGGCGCGCGTTCTTGAGTG
>DATAZS010000080.1:0-1816 GCA_036271915.1 Polyangia bacterium | reverse complement strand
CCGCCGTGCCAGCGCCCGCAGAGCCCGTCGTGCCGCCCGTGCCCGTGGCGCCCGCGGTGCCAGCGCCCGCGGCGCCGTCGGTGCCCGCGTCCGTGCTGCCGCCGCCGCTGCCGGCCGTGCCCGACGTCGCGACGGCGCTCGTCGCGATGCCCGTCGCGCCCCAAAAGACGACGTGCGAGCCGTTGGTCTTCAAAACCGTGATGCTCTTGAGCATGCCCGTCGCCGTCGGGTTGATCTCGATGCCCGTGATGCCGTGCGTGGCCGAGTCACCCTCGTTGTCGTTGGTGCCCCACTTGTGCATGCCCATGATCAAGTTGAAGTACACGGCGTCGCCCGCGGCCGCGCCGCCGATGCCGTAGTCGGGCAGCGTGTACATCATCGTCTGCGCCGCCGTCGCGTC
The DNA here is from genome assembly GCA_036271915.1 of Polyangia bacterium. Classification (GTDB taxonomy): domain Bacteria; phylum Myxococcota_A; class Polyangia; order Fen-1088; family Fen-1088; genus DASZFV01. The sequence goes on along the minus strand of DATAZS010000080.1, from coordinate 1,416 downwards.
GGCGTAGTTCAGCGTCACCGTGAGCTTGGCCGAGCCCTCCGACGTCGTGATGAGGACGAACATCTTTCGATACGTCGCCTGCGGGACGTCGAACGTAAAGGTCTGGCTGCCCATGGCCTGGTGAACCTGGTGCGTCTGCGGGCTCGTGATGGGCGCCGTGTTCGAGAAGTGGAGCTGGATCGCGGGCAGGCGCGTCGTCGCCGCGAACATGCCGTCGTCGGGCAGCGCGAGGCCGACCTTGCCGCCCTCGGTCTTGCCCATCGTCTGCAGCACCGCCTCGACGGCCGTCGTCACGAAGCCGTCGGCGTTGCCGTCGCCGTCGACGCCCTGGCCCGTCGTCCACGGCGTGATCGTGCCACCGGCGATCGTGGACACGGTGCGGCCGTCGATCACGGAGCTGACGTCGACCTGCACGACGGCGTCGGCGGCCGCCGCGCTACGGGCGAAAGCGCAGAGGGCGAGCGTCGAGACGGTCAGGATCCCTGCGCGCGAGGCAAACGTCATTGCGATGTCCAATCTGTGAAGTTGGCCGAGCTTTTGGGGGAAACGCGCGACGCGGCCCCGGTCGCCCACGTCGCGCCGGAGTCTGTCAGCGTTCACGACCGAGCGTCAATTGACGAAGGTGCAGCGCGACCCCATCCAATGCCACACGCGCGTCGTGACACGTCGCGGGCGATCGGCCAATCTACGCAGACATGCGTCGCCTGATCCTCTTCGCGCTCGCCCTCGCCGCGTGCGGCGCGTCCAACGGCGCTGCGGCGCCCGACGCAGGCGGCGCGAACGCCGGCACGACGACCGCGCTGTCTTGCGCGAGCTACTGCGCGACGATCCAGGCCGCGTGCACGGGCGACATCCAGCAGTATTCGGACATGACCGACTGCATGAACAGCTGCGCGGCGTTCCCCGTGGGCACGTCGGGCGACACGTCGGGTGACACGCTCGGCTGTCGGATGACGTTCGCGAAGAAGGCGGCGACGAGCGCGACGATGGCGGCCGCGCAGTGCACGCACGCGGGCCCCGGCGGCGACGGCGTGTGCGGCGACAACTGCACAGGGTATTGCGACATCGCCATGATGTATTGCACCGACGCCAACATGGCGAAGCTCTACGACACGCGCGCGCAGTGCCTGAGCGACTGCGCGCGTCGCGGCACCGACATGAAGCTCGACACGGGCACGGGTCCCCGCACGGACATGGGCAACGAGGTCGCGTGCCTCCTTTATCACGCGCAGATGGGCTCGGTCGTGCCGGGGTCCCACTGTTTGGGAGATCTGGCGATCACGGACGGGTCCTGCCTCTGAGGCGCGCGTGACGGCGCGCGGGGTCGCGTTGGTGGGGTGCGCGCTCGCGGCGTGCAGCTCGAGCAGCAACGCGCCCCTGCAAAGGGACGGCGGCGACGCCGACACCGACGCGTCG
>DATAZS010000079.1:0-4962 GCA_036271915.1 Polyangia bacterium | reverse complement strand
CCGTCGACGACGCTCTGGCCCGTCGCGACGGTGACGCCGCCCGGCGCGTAGCCGCCGACCTGGAACGGGTCGGTCGAGGGGCCGCCCGCGACGGCCGTCGCCGTGCCGACCGAGGTGCCGTCGACGAAGATCTGGATCATGTCGACGGCGCGCTGGAGGACGACGTGGTGGAACGTGCCCGGCGTCGGCGAGCCGCCCGGCGGGACGAAGGTGCCGCCCTTGGGCAGACCGTACGCCCACGCCGTCTGCGCCCAGCCAACGAACCAACCCGCGCTGCCGTAGCCCTTGAGGGCGACGAACTGCGCCGAGGCGGTCATCGTGAAGTCGATCCAGAAGCTCACCGTGAAGTCGCCCGACGTGAGATCCAGCGACGCGTCGGCGACGGGCCGCTGCGCGATGGGCGTGCGCTCGCCCGCGAACTGGATGCCTTTGCCGAACTTGCCGGCGCCGAAGTGGAGCCCCGTGACGCCGAGGTCGAGCTTGTTGCCCGAGTGATCGGCGCCGTCACCGTCGAACGACCAGGCGCCCGCGAGGCCCACCTTCAGCGCCGTGGCGACGTCCGCCGAGGCGGCGTCGGTCGTGCTGGCGTCTGGCATCGTGAGCGACGAGCCGCCGCACGAGGCGACCAGCAACGCCGCGAGGGGCCACAGTCTCCGACGTCCGTTCACCGTCGACAGGCTCTCCGATCGCCACGCCGCGGTCAACTTGCTGTCACTTGCGGCGCGCGTACTTCGCGCCGTCGTAGACGAACGTCGTCGTCGTCGTCGCGTCGGCGTGGCCGTCGTCGCAGGGCGCGTCGCCGGCGCGCACCTCGCAGCCCCCGTGCTTCGTCGTCTCGGCGAGCTCGATGCGCTTCGGGAAATCGCCCGCGAGCGTGAGCGTTCCCACGGTGGTCGTCGTCGCGCCGCTCTCGTTGCTGCGCATGTGGCCCGTCGCCTCGTCGAAGATCTTGTGCAGCGTGAACCCGCGCGCGACCCAGTATTCGCGGCGCGTCTCGCTGAGGCGCGCCGTCGCCGTCGCGCGCTGCACCTCGAGGGCGACGGCCTTCGCGCTCAGCAGCGGCACGAAGGCGAGCTCGAAGGTCGTGTGCGCGGGCGCGGCGTCGGTCAGGCCCGCGCCCAGCGCGCAGAATGCGCGGCCCTCGAGCGGCCGCAGGATCTGCACGAGGTGAATGGGAGGCGTGTCGTCGCCGCCGTCGGCGCGGTAGCGAACCTGCACGACGTGATCGAGGCGCGCGCCCGCCTCGAGCGCGACGCCCTTCTCCTCGACGCCGAGCAACGTGACGCGCGCTTCGGGCGCGTCGGGCGTCGCGGGCTCGGGCAGGTCGAGCGCGAGCTTGAGCTCGGCGAGCAGCTCGTCGCGCCGCTTCGCCGAGTCGGCCTGCTCGAGCGACAGCTTCCACGCCGCGAGGTTGACCTCGACGCGCGCGTCGGCGGGACACGTGGCGGCGCTCGCGGCCTTGAGGACGCCGGGCGCGTGCGCGAGCAGCAGGAGCGCGAGCGAGACGAGCGGCACGGTCGCTCAGAACGTCGCGAGGCCGGGCGCGCGCGGGAACGGGATGACGTCGCGGATGTTGCCGACGCCCGTCGCGTAGATGATCGTGCGCTCGAGGCCCAGGCCGAAGCCCGCGTGCGGCACGGTGCCGTAGCGACGCAGGTCGCGGTACCACCAGTACGCCTTCGGATCGAGGTGGTGCGCCGCGAGGCGCTGGTCGAGGACATCGAGGCGCTCCTCGCGCTGCGAGCCGCCGATGATCTCGCCGATGCCGGGCGCGAGCACGTCCATGGCGGCGACGGTCTTTTCGTCGTCGTTGAGGCGCATGTAGAACGCCTTTATCTCCTTCGGGTAGTTCATGACGACGACGGGACGCCCCACGTGCTCCTCGGTGAGCCAGCGCTCGTGCTCGGACTGCATGTCCATGCCCCACTTCACGGGGAACTCGAACGCTTTGCCCGATTTCTCGAGCGCCGCGATGGCGTCGGTGTACGTCATGCGCTCGAAGCTCGACGTCACGAAGCGTTCGACGCGCGCGATGCAGTCCTTGTCGATGCGCTCGGCGAAGAACTTCATGTCGTCGGCGCGCTCGTCGAGCAGCGTCTTGAAGATGCTCTTGAGGAACCGCTCGGCGAGATCGGCGTCGGCCGCGAGATCGGCGAAGGCGATCTCGGGCTCGATCATCCAGAACTCGGCCAGGTGGCGGCTCGTGTTGCTGTTCTCGGCGCGGAAGGTCGGGCCGAACGTGTAGACCTTCGACAGCGCGAGGCAGTAGGTCTCGACGTTGAGCTGCCCGCTCACGGTGAGGAACGTCTCCCTGCCGAAGAAGTCCTTCGCGTAATCGATCTTTCCCTCGGGCGTGCGCGGCAATGTGGATTGATTCGCCTGGTCGAGCGTGCTCACGCGGAACATCTGGCCCGCGCCCTCTGCGTCGTTGGCCGTGATGATGGGCGTGTGGATCCAGAAGAAACCCGCGTCGTGGAAAAAACGATGGACGGCCTGCGACAGGCAGTCGCGCACGCGCGTCACGGCGCCCAGCGTGTTCGTGCGCGCGCGCAGGTGCGCGGCCTCGCGCAGGTACTCCATCGTGTGGCGCTTCTGCTGGATGGGATACGTCTCGGGATCGTCGACCCAGCCCAGCACGCGCACCGAGGTCGCCGCGATCTCGACGGCCTGCCCCTTGCCCTGGCTCGCGACGAGCGTGCCCTCGACGACGACCGAGCAGCCCGTGCCGAGCTTCGCGATCTCTGACGCGTAGTTCGGCAGGTCGCCGTTCGCGACGACCTGGATCGGATCGAAGCACGAGCCGTCATGCACGTGCAAAAACGACAGGCCGCCCTTCGAGTCGCGCTTCGTGCGCAGCCAGCCGCGCACGGTGACGGCGGAGCCGACGGGCACGTGGCCCTGCAGGAGGCGGGAGACGCTGATGGCGGGGGGAGACGTCGACATGCGCGCGAGAGCTTAACGCAGGCCCGCGTCCGATTCGCGGGGCTTGACTATAAATGAACGTTCATTTATTTATGACGGCGCCGTGAGGACGCGCGATCCGAAGAAAGAGCAGGCCATTCGCGACACGGCGCTCGACACGATCGTGCGCCACGGCTTCCGCGGCCTCAGCATGCAGAAGCTCGCCAAGGACGTCGGCGTCTCGCCCGCGACGATCTACATCTACTTCGAGGATCGCGAGGATCTCATCCTCAGCCTGTGGCGCGAGGAGAGCCGCCGCATGGCCGAGGCGACGCTCGTGGGCTTCGATCCCAGCATGAGCTTCGCCGAGGGCCTGCGCGTGCAGTGGAAGAATCGCGCGCGCTGGTGCATCGACCACCCGCGCGAGGCGCACTTCCTCGAGCAGATCCGCCACTCGCCGCTGCACGCGCACGACGAGCCCGGCAAGGGCCGCGACTTCATCGAGGCCATGCGCGTCTTCGTGCGCGGTGCCATCGAGCGCGGCGAGCTCGTGCGCGTGCCCGTCGAGGTCTACTGGTCGGTCGCCTTCGCGCCGCTCTACCAGCTCGTGAAGTTCCACATGCACGGGCGCGGCCTCACGCCCACGCCGCGCTTCGTCCTCGACGAGAAGCTCATGAACCAAACCCTCGAGCTCGTCGTCAAGGCGCTCACGCCGGCCGCCGCGCTCACGAAGACTGCCGCCAAGCACCACGCCCATAAGAAGGTCTACTCATGAACGAAGAAGCCGCCTCTGTTCCCGCCGCCGCGCCCGCCGCGCCGCCCGTGGCCGCGCCCGCGCCGCACGCGCACGGCGCCGCGCCCGTCCCGTTCACGCCGTACCAGAAGATCGTCGTCGCCATCCTGTCGTTCCTGCAGTTCACGATCATCCTCGACTTCATGATCATCTCGCCGCTCGGCGCGATCCTGCTGCGCGAGCTGCACATCCCGACGTCGAAGTTCGGGCTCGTCGTGTCGGTCTACGCGTTCGCGGCGTCGGCGTCGGGCATCCTCGCCGCGGGCTTCGCCGATCGCTTCGACCGCAAGAAGATGCTCATGTTCTTCTACGCGGGCTTCATCGCGGGCACGCTGCTGTGCGGGATCGCGCCCACGTATCACTTCCTGCTGCTCGCGCGCGTCGTCACGGGCCTCTTCGGCGGCGTCATCGGCTCGATCGTGATGGCCATCATCGCCGACCTCTTCCCGCTCTCGATGCGAGGCCGCGTCATGGGCTTCGTGCAGACGTCGTTCGCGGCCAGCCAGGTGCTCGGCCTGCCGCTCGGCTTCTACCTCGCGACGCACCTCGGGTGGCACGCGCCGTTCCTCATGATCGTCGCGCTCGGCGTCGTCGCGGGCGTCTTCATCATGATCTACCTGCGCCCCGTCGATGGTCACCTCGAGCTTCAGAAGGAGGGCAACCCCTTCGTGCACCTCTTCAAGACCGTGTCGAAGCGGAACTACGTCATCGCGTTCGCGACGACGACGCTGCTCGCGACGGGCGGCTTCATGCTCATGCCGTTCGGCAGCACGTTCACGCTCAACAACCTCGGCATCTCGTCCGACTCGCTGTCGTTCCTCTACTTCGTGACGGGCCTGTTCACGCTGTTCACGGGCCCGCTCGTGGGCCGTCTCAGCGATCGCCTCGGGAAGTACAGGCTCTTCGTCGCGGGCACGGCGCTCACGATCGTCATGGTGCTCGTCTACACGCACCTCGGTCGCACGGCGCTGCCCGTCGTGATCGCCATCAACGTGGTGCTCTTCGTCGGCATCACGTCGCGCATGATCTCGGCGTCGGCGCTCATGTCGGCGGTGCCCGATGCCGCGCACCGCGGCTCGTTCATGTCGGTGAACGCGTCGTTCCAGCAGGCGGCGGGCGGCGTGGGCGCGGCCGTCGCGGGGCTCATCGTCGTGCAGACGGCCAGCGGCGCGCTCGAGCACTACGACGTGCTCGGCTACGTCGTCACGGCCGCGATGTTGATCGTCGTCGTCATGCTGCGCACGATCGACCGAATGGTGGCCACCTCC
>DATAZS010000078.1:0-11073 GCA_036271915.1 Polyangia bacterium | reverse complement strand
GCCGTCGGCATGGCGACGAACATCCCGCCGCACAACCTCGTCGAGGTGTGCGACGCCGCCGTCGCGCTCATCGACGACAAGACGCTCGAGACGAAGGATCTGCTCAAGTACATCAAGGGCCCCGACTTCCCCACGGGCGGCCTCGTCACGAACTCGAAGAAGGAGCTGCGCGAGATCTACGAGACGGGCCAGGGCGGCGTGCGTGTGCGCGGCGAATGGAAGAGCGAGAAGGGCAGTCGAGGCGGCGAGACGATCGTCGTGACGTCGATCCCCTACGCGCTGTCGAAGGCGACGCTCGTCGAGCGCATCGCCGAGGTCATCATCGACAAGAAGCTGCCGTTGCTCGTCGACGTGCGCGACGAGTCCACGGACGACGTCCGCGTCGTGCTCGAGCTCAAGACGGGTGCCGATCCGGCGCTCGTCATGTCGTACCTCTTCAAGCACACGCCGCTCGAGCAGAGCTTCTTCGTGAACCTGACCTGCCTCGTGCCGACCGACAACAAGGAGATCGCGGCGCCCGCGCGGCTCAACCTGCACTCGATGCTGCGCGAGTTCCTCGACTTCCGCGAGGACGTCGTGCGCCGCCGCTTCGAGTTCGAGCTCGCCGAGCTCGAGCGCCGCATCCACATCCTCGAGGGCTTCGCGCTCGTCTTCGACGTCCTCGACGAGATCATCCGCATCATTCGCAAGTCGGATGGCAAGGCCGACGCCGCCGAGAAGCTCATGAAGCGCTTCGAGCTCACGGCCGTGCAGACCGAGGCCATCCTCGAGCTCAAGCTGTACAAGCTGGCGCGCCTCGAGATCCTCGCGATTACGGAGGAGCTCAAGGACAAGCGCGCCGCCGCCAAGGAGATCAAGGCGATCCTCGGCGACAAGAAGAAGCTGTGGAAGGTCATCCGCGACGAGCTCGTCGCCGTCGCGAAGGCGTTCCCCGACAAGCGGCGCACCAAATTGTCGACGGGCGGTGGCGGCGGCGGTGACGACGTTGAATTCGACGCCGAGGCCTTCATCGTCGACGAGGACGCGACGGTGATCCTCTCGCGCGACGGCTGGCTCAAGCGCGCGCGCGAGGTGAAGGATCTGTCGGCGACGCGCCTGCGCGAAGGCGACGCCGTGCTCGCCGCGCTGCGCGGCTCTACAAAGGAAGCGATCGCGATCTTCTCGAACCTGGGCAGCGCGTATGTGATGCGCATCAATGACGTGCCGGCCTCGACCGGCTACGGCGAGCCCATCCAGAAGCTCTTCAATTTTCGCGACGGCGAGCGCGTCGTGGGCGCGCTGCTCATGTCAAACGCGGCGACCCCGAAGGGGGCGCTTCTGCTCGGCGTCACGAAGCAAGGTTTTGGTTTTCGGGTCGGTGCTGAACCTCACCGCGAGCTGTCGACGCGCGCGGGCCGCCGCTTCGCGAAGCTCGCCGACGGCGACGAGATCGTGGGCGTCGCGCTCGTGCCCGATCACGCGAACGAGATGCTCGTCTGCGCCGTGACCTCCGACGCGCACGCAATCCTGTGCCGCGTGAGCGAGATCCCCGAGCTCGCGAACCCCGGCCGAGGCGTCACGGTCATCAAGACCCAAGAGGGCGAGTCCGTCATGGGCTTCGGCCTCGGAACGCGCAAAGACAAAGAGATGCTGATCATCGAGACCGACGCTGGAAAAGAGATCTCCGTCGGCCCCGATCTCCTGGCCGTCACGGCGCGCGGAGGCAAGGGCCACGGCCTCAAGCGCAAGACCAAGATCGTGCGCGTGAGCGTGCCCGCTCCGTCCACGCCGCCCACGCTCCTCAACTGATTGGCGAGCCAGACAATGAGCACGACGTCCTACACCTCAGACGACATCACCGTCCTCGAAGGCCTCGAGCCCGTCCGCAAGCGGCCGGGCATGTACATCGGCGGCACGGACAGCAAAGGCTTCCACCACCTGCTGTGGGAGATCGTCGACAACTCCGTCGACGAGGTCATCAACGGCTTCGGCTCGCGCATCGAGGTCGTGCTGCACAAGGACCACAAGTCGGCCACCGTCACCGACGACGGCCGCGGCATCCCCGTCGACATCAAGAAGGAGTTCAAGAAGTCGGCGCTCGAGCTCGTGCTCACGACGCTGCACGCGGGAGGCAAGTTCAACTCGGGGCAGTACCAGTTCTCGGGCGGCCTGCACGGCGTCGGCTCGTCGGTCGTCAACGCGCTGTCGGAGGAGCTCGTCGCGACGATCAAGCGCGACGGCTTCTACTGGGAGCAGCGCTTCGAGCGCGGCAAGGTCGCGACGAAGATCAAGAAGCTCGGCCCCGCGCGCGGCACGGGCACCTCCATCTATTTCAGGCCCGACCCGCAGATCTTCGGCAAGCAGGAGCTGTCCGCCGAGACGATCCGCTTCCGCCTCGACGCGAAGGCCTTCCTGCACAAGGGCCTCAAGATCATCTTCAAGGACGAGGCGGCGGGCACCGAGGAGGTCCTCTCGCACGCGGGCGGCATCGCCGACTTCCTCACGAAGATCGTCGTGGATCGTTCAAAAGCCGTGACGGCGGCGCAGGTCTTCTACTTCGAGCGCGCCGCGGATCAATCCGGCAACGGCTCGTTCCGCATCGAGGCGGCGCTTCAGTGGACGGAGTCGCACGAAGAGACGGTGCGCTCGTTCGTGAACGCCATCCCGACGACGCAGGGCGGGACGCATGAGCAAGGCTTCCGCAGCGCGATCGTCAAGGCGATGCGCTCTTTCATGGAGGCGGCCAACCTCGAGCCCAAGGGCGTCACGCTCACGGCCGAGGACATCCGCGAGGGCATCGTCGGCGTGCTGTCGCTGTACATGCAGGAGCCGCAGTTCCAGGGCCAGACGAAGGAGCGGCTCGGCAGCCCCGAGGCGCAGGCCCAGGTCGACAACGCCGTGCGCCCCGCGCTCGAGCGCTTCTTGCTCGAGAACAAGACGGCGGGCGCGCAGATCGTCGAGCGCATCGCGCTCGCGGCGAAGGCGCGCGAGGCCTCGCGCGCCGCCGCGAACGCCGTCTCGCGCAAGACGGCCGTCTCGCACCGCCTCAACCTGCCGGGCAAGCTCGCCGACTGCTCGTCCACCGATCCCGCGAAGAGCGAGCTCTTCATCGTAGAAGGCGACTCGGCCGGCGGCTCAGCGAAGCAGGGCCGCGAGCGCAAGGTGCAGGCCATTCTCCCCCTGCGGGGTAAAGTGCTCAACACGGAGCAGGCCTCGCTGCAGAAGGTGATGGTCAACAAGGAGCTTCAGGACGTCGTCTCGGCGCTCGGCTGCGGCGTGGGCGCCGACTTCAAGGTCGAGCGCCTGCGCTACCACAAGATCATCCTGCTCATGGACGCCGACTCCGACGGCCACCACATCGCGACGCTGCTGCTGACGTTCTTCTATCGCCACCTCACGCAGCTCATCGAGCAGGGGTACGTCTATCTCGCGCAGCCGCCACTCTTTCGCGTCGACTACGGCAAGGAGACGCACTGGGCGCTCGACGAGGCCGATCGCGATCGCATCGTCGCGACGTTCCCCAAGAACGCCAAGCCCGAGATCATGCGCTTCAAGGGCCTCGGCGAGATGCAGCCCGAAGAGCTCGCGCGCACGACGCTCGACCCCGCGACGCGTCGCCTACTGCGCGTCACGATCGAGGGCGCCGAGGAGACCGACCGCATCCTCACCGAGCTCATGGGCAAGGACGTCGAGGCCCGCTACAAGTTCATCACCGAGCGCGCCGCCTACGCCGACCTCGACGTCTGAGCGCCGTCAGCGCGCGACGAAGAGCGCCAAGGCGGCGGCGAGCAGGCCCGCGATCGCGAGGATGCCGAGCGGCGAGATGCGCAGCTCGATCTTCACGGGGCGCGTGAGCCACTGCGCGAGCGTGGGCGTGACGGGCTCGGCGACGCGCGTCATGACGCGCGCGACGAGCGCGGGCGGCGGCGCGACGTCGCGCAAGCTCGCGAGGCCGAGCGCGGGCTCTTCCGCGATCTCGATGATCGCAGGCGAAGCGTGGCTCATGCTGCGCGGCTCACGACGTGACGCCCTCGCGTTCGATGAGATCGCGCAGCATGGCGCGCGCGCGCACGACGCGGATCTTCAACGTCGTGAGCGGCAGCTGCAGGATCGCGTGGATCTCCTCGTACGAGAGCTCTTCGATGTCCTTGAGGATGAGCACCTCGCGGTATTTCGGCGACACCTGCAGCAGCGCCGTCTCGAGGTGCTGGCGGCGCTCGCCGCTCGACGCATTGGCCTCGGGGTTCGACGGATCGTAGGCGAAGGCCGCCTCGGTGCCAGGCACCTCGTCCTCGAGCGGCTCCTCCGTGCGCTTCTTCGACTTGAGCACGTCCTTCGAACGATTGACGGCGATGCGAAGCAGCCACGACGAGAAGGCGTGGGCGCGACCGTCGCCGTCGAAGCCGTCGAGCGCGTTGAACGCGTCGACGAACGCCTGCTGCGTGATGTCCTCGGCGTCGGCGCGGCTGCCCAGCATGCGCAGCGCGACCGAGAACACGACGCGCTGGTAGCGGTTCACGAGCGGACGGAACGCCTCGACCTCACCCGCGAGGCAGCTCTTGATGAGGCGCAGCTCCTCGGCATCGCGAGGGGTGACACCCTCGTTGCGCAACATCGCTGTTGCGCTCGCGAGAATCGGTCCACTTTCTTCGGGTCCCAAAGCAATGACGCCCGAGACACCGGAGGCAGTCGTGGAACGGCGTGGTCCGCCCGAGTTCACGTAGCGGACAATACGCGAAAACCGCAAATGGGGCACGCTATACTAGAACGCGATGCGGCACGGGGAGGGGCCACGCGCGCGCGAGAGGCGGTCGTCGTTCGATCGATTCTCGCCGTGGATCCCCGTGGCGCTCGCGTTCTCTATCGGCGGCGGACGCCAACGCGACGCGGCAGCTGCGACATTGCTGTGGGAACGCGCTGAAGAAACGTCGCGAGCGAAGACCAATGAGCGCCTCGCGGAGACCGAAGCGATCGTCGAGTCGCTTCGGGGAGCGGCGGCCGCCGACGCCTCGGCGCCCGCGAAGCTCGCGCGCGCCGAGGCGATCCTGAGCGAGGTGCTTGCCGAGACGCCCGACGACTTCCGCGCGCTCATCACTCTCGCTGATGTCGAGGCGCGCCTCGGTCGGCCGGACGAGGCGCTCGCGCGCGCGTGCCCGAACGCGCCTCGCGGACAGGCCGCGACGTCGTGCTGGTTCCGCCTCGGCATCGAGCGCTCGCGCGCCGCGCGGTTCCCCGAGGCGCTTTTCGCCTACGAGCGGATCATCGCGCTTGGTGAGCCGGACGCCGCGGCGTACACGAACGCGGCCGAGATCTTGATGGCGCAGGGGCGCTTGCCCGAGGCCGAGGCGCGCTACCGCGAGGCGATCCAGCTCGACACGCCGGCGGCGGGCCGCATCGAGAGTCCGTACGGCCTGTCGCTCAGCACGTACGGGCTCGCCGTCGCGCTCGATCGCGACGACGAGCCGGACGCCGCGCGCGAGATGATGGCGCGCGCGCTCGCGCTCGATCCGCGGCACGCGAAGCTCACGGCGGCCGAGCAGCTCGGCGGCGACGTGTTCTTCGTCCCCGAGGGCGACGTCTACTATTACCTCGGCCTCGCGTCCGAGCTGGGCGGGCACGTCGACGATGCCGAGGCCGCGTTCCAGGAGTTCTTGTCGCGGTTGCCGAAGAGCCCTTGGGCGCCGCGCGCGCGCGCGCACATCGACGCGCTCGTCGCATTCGAGCGCGCGCCGTCGCACGCGCGCCCCCCGTCGAGCCTCGCGGCCTCGCCGCGCGTGCCCGCGCTGCGCGTCGTCGCCGCGGGCACCGTGCTCGCGAGCGGTCCCGTGCCCGCGCCGCTCGTCGACGCCGCCTGGCGCGAACGCCCGCGCCTCGTCGACGACTGCCTCGCCGAAGGAGTGGGCGCGGGCCGCCTCGCGCCGCGCGACGGATTTCGTTTTGCCGTCGAGCTCGCGCTCGACGCGAGGGGCGCCGTCGTCGACGCGACCGTGAAGTCGACGGCGCCCCTCGACGCCGTCTTCTCGCGCTGCGTGGAGACCGCCGTGCGCGCCTCTTTGCGCGTGCCGCGTCCCCGCCGCGCCCGCCCCACGCGCGCCCGCGTCGAGATCCTCGTGGGCCTTTCCAACGGCGCGGCGGGCGGGGTATAGGTCGATCGCGTGCAGAGGCCGCGATACATCGCCGTCGAAGGTCCGATCGGCGCGGGCAAGTCGAGCCTCGCCGAGATCCTCGGCGCCGCGCTGCAAGCGCGCGTCATCCGCGAGAGCCCCGAAGAGAACCCGTTTCTTGGCGCGTTCTACAAAGATCGCAAGCGGCACGCGATGTCGGCGCAGCTGTTTTTCCTGCTGCAGCGCTACGGGCAGCAGGGCGAGCTCGCGCAAGACGATCTGTTCTCGCGCGGCGGCGTCGTCTCCGACTATCTGTTCGCGAAGGACCGGCTGTTCGCGACGCTCAACCTCTCGGACGACGAGATGGCGCTCTACGATCGCATTTACCAGATGCTGAAGCCGCGCACGGTGGCGCCCGATCTCGTCGTCTATCTGCAGGCGCGCACCGACGTGCTGCTCGAGCGCATCCGCAAGCGCGGACGCGCCGAGGAAAAGCCCATCCGCGCCGAGTACGTCGAAGAGGTCGCGCGCGCATACTCGGAATTCTTCTTCAGCTACGCCGAGGGCCCGCTGCTCATCGTCAACGCGTCGGACATCGATTTCGTCGGCAACGAGCAGCACCGCAAGGAGCTCCTCGAGGTCATCAAGAACGCGCGTTCGGGCACGAGCCACTGGAGCCGCGGCTGAATCTTGGAGCGTTGGTTGACGTGAGCCGTCTCGTGTCGCGACTGTGCTGCGCCGTCGCCTTGCTCGCGGCGTGCGCGAAGAGCGGCGCGCCCGCGGACGGCGCGGCCGGCGCCGAGGGAGGCGCGGCGACGGCCTGGAATTGTCAGCAGATACGCATGTGCGCGCTCGGCGACGCCTGCGGCGACGATGCGTGCGTCGCGCAGTGTGCGGCGCACGGCTCGGCGGCCGCGCAAGCGACGTTCGAGACGCTGCGCGCCTGCACGGCGAAGACGTGCGCGACGGGCGACGTCAACTGCGCGTGCGGCGAGCAATGCATGGCGGACGGGCGGTGCCTCGCCGAGGCCGACGCGTGCGTGGGGGCGGCCACGAGCGACGACATCTGCGACGCGCTCTGCGCCTGAACGGTGAGGGTGCGGCCTTCGGTCGCACCCACTAGACGCGCGCCGGCAGAGATTGGCGTCACCGGTTGCTCCGCCAATGAATGCGGCGCATCTTGGCCATTGAGGAGATTGCTCCATGCACCGCGTGGCTCCCTCATACCGGGGCCGGTTTTTTGGGACCGGCTTGTGTCTCGCGCTTCTTTCGTCGTTCGGCGGAGGCGGTTGCGGACAGATCGGCGACACGTCGACGGGCAACGCCGGCGCGCGCGACGACGGCTCGCTGCGCGGTGAGCTCGCGACGTACGTGTCCGACGACTTCGAAGGTCTGAGCGAGACGCGCTACACGCTGCGCGACGCGAGCGGCGCCGAGCGGCCGTTGCTGTTCGACGAGGCGCCCGACTTCGCGCCCGGCACGCCGTTGCGCGTGTGGGGCATCGAGCTGCCCGACGGTCTGCACGTCACGCGCGCCGAGGCGATCACGTCGGGGATCGAGAGCGAGTCGTCCGCGCTGCGCATGGGGCCGCCGTACGCGCCGCGCTCGTTCGCGTTCGTGCTCGTCGACCTGGGCGGCGGCGTCAACACGACGGCGACGGACGTCATGGGCCGCCTCACGGGGGCGCCCGACTCGCTCCGCAACTACTACGTCGCGGACTCGTACGGCACGCAGGACGTGACGGCGCAGGTCTTCGGGCCTATCTCGTACGCGCTCGGCGCGGGCTGCAACACGAGCCAGCTCGCGAGCGATCTGCGGCCCATGATCCAATCCACGTCGGGAACCTTCCAGCACTACCTCTGGTACCTCGGCAGTCGGCAGTCGACCTGCGGGTGGACGGGCCTCGCGTCGGTGGGCACGCCCGACAAGCCGTCGCGCGACACCTGGTACAACGCCTCGACCAGCTGCGTGGTGCTCGTGCAGGAGCCCGGGCACAACTTCGGCATGCAGCACTCGTCGTCGCTCGCGTGCACGGGCGCGGCGTTCGCCGACGATCCCAACACGTGCGTGTCGAGCGAGTACGGCGATCCGTTCGACCCGATGGGCAGCGGCTGCCGTCACATGAACGCCTGGCAGAAGGACTACCAGGGCTGGTTCGGCGGCTGCAACGGCGTCACCGTGCAGTCGAGCGGCACGTTCACCGTGCTGCCGCTCGAGCAGGCGTGCGACGGCGTGCAGTTCCTCCAGATCGTCTCGCCCAAGGTGCGCACGTTCAACCGGCCCGCGGGCGGCGGCGGCATGGCGACGGTCGAGACGTTTTCGCACTACTACGTCGAGCTGCGCACGCCGCAGGACTTCGACGGCATGCTCGGCAACCGCACGACGCTCGCGCCCGAGGTGCTGGTGCACGTGGGCGGAGATCTGCGCGCGCGCACGCAGCGCGGGCTGCACACGTTCCTGCTCGATACGACGCCGGCGACGACGGGACGCGCGGGCTTCGCCGACGCCGCGCTCGGCGTGGGCAAGACGTTCTCGGATCCAGCGGGCGGCCTCGACATCACCGTCATGGACGTGAGCGCGACGCAGGCCACGATCGCCGTGAACATGCCCGGCGGCCAGGCGGCGCCCACGTGCATCGACGGCGCGGCGTTCACGGCGCCCGGGCCGGGCCCCGAGTCGTGCAATGCGGTCGTGAGCGGCGCAGGCGGCGCGCCGGCGACGATGATGACGGGCGCGGGCGGTCACGATGGATCGATGTCGATGATGGGCACGGGCGCCGCCGGTGCGATGGGTGCGGGCGGCGCGCCTGCGGCCGTCGATGCGGGCGCGCTCGGTGGCGGTGGCGGATCCGGCGCGGGCGGCGCGACCGTCGATGCCGGCGGCGCGGGTGCGCCCGGAATGTCCATGGGGACGGCGGGGGCGCCACCCGCGGGCGCGGCGGGCATGATGGCGGGCGAGGTCAGCGGCAACGTCGTCGGTCATGGCTGCGGCTGCGAAGCTTCGCGCCGCTCGCCGGCGGACGCGCTCGTGCCCCTCGGTCTCGCGATCGTCATGGGCCGTGCGCGACGGCGTCGCCGCAACATCGATCCGCCGGCCTGATCGCTCAGGCGGGCGTGTTACGCTTTCGCGATGGCCGAAGCGTCCTCGAGAGTCACGACGGCGTCTCTGCGCGCGCGCAAGGCGAGCGCCGACAAGATCGCCGTCGTCACGGTCTACGACGTTGCGTTCGCGCGCCTCGCTGACGACGCGGGCCTCGACGTCGTCCTCGTCGGCGACAGCGTCGGCATGGTCGTGCAGGGCGAATCGTCGACGTTGCCCGTGACCCTCGACGAGATGGTCTATCACACGCGCATCGTCTCGCGCGGCGTGCGGCGCGCGCACCTCGTCGCCGATCTGCCGTTCATGAGCTATCAGGCCTCGATCGAGGACGGCATGCGCGCCGCGGGGCGCCTCATGAAGGAAGGGCGCGCCGAGTCCGTGAAGCTCGAGGGCGGCGTCGCCGTCGCCGAGCTCGTGCGTCGCCTCGTGGCCGCGGGCATCCCCGTCATGGGTCACGTCGGCCTCACGCCGCAGTCCGTGCACCAATTCGGCGGCTTCAAGCTGCAGGGCCGCACCGACGATCAGCGCGCGCGCATCCTCGCAGACGCGCGCGCCCTTGCCGACGCGGGCGCGTTCGCGATCGTCATCGAGACCGTGCCGCAGGCACTGGCCGCCGAGATCACGCGCGCCGTCCCCGCGATCACGATCGGCATCGGTGCGGGCCGCGCGTGCGACGGCCAGGTCTTGGTCATGCACGATCTGCTCGGCCTCGAGAGCGCCGATCGCCATCACACGCCGCGCTTCGTGCGCCGCTACGCCGAGCTGGGCAAGGACGTGAGCGCGGCGTTCAAGGCCTACGCCCACGACGTCCGCGCGGGCCGGTACCCCTCGGATCAAGAGAGCTACGACTGAGCGCGACGCCCACAGTGATCCGCACGCCCGCCGAGATCTCGGCGTGGTCCGAGGCGGCGCGCGCGCGCGGCGAGCGCATCGCGTTCGTGCCCACGATGGGCGCGCTCCACGACGGGCACGTGTCGCTGCTGCGGCAGGGGCGTCGGCGCGGCGACCGGCTCGCGCTGTCGATCTTCGTGAACCCGACGCAGTTCGGGCCCAAGGAGGATCTGTCGCGTTACCCGCGCGATCTGGCCGGCGATCTCGCGAAGGCCGCGTCGGCCGGCACGGACGTCGCGTACTGCCCCGAGCCCGGTGACGTCTACCCGCCAGGCTTCCAGACCTACGTTCAGGTGCGCGAGGTCGAGCAGGGGCTCGACGGCGGCGCGCGCCCGGGGCACTTCGTGGGCGTGGCCACCGTCGTCTGCAAGCTGTTCAACGTCGTGCGTCCGCACGTCGCGCTCTTCGGCGAGAAGGACTACCAGCAGCTCGCCGTCATTCGCCGCATGGTCGCCGACCTCGATCTGGGCGTCGAGATCCTCGGCATGCCGATCATCCGCGAGCCCGACGGCCTCGCGATGTCGTCGCGCAACGTCTATTTGTCGCCCGACGAGCGGCAGCGCGCGCTCGCGCTGCCGCGCGGGCTCACGGCGGCGCGCGCGCGCGTCGAGGCCGGTGAGCGCGACGGCGCGGCGCTCGTCGCGGCGGCTCGCGCGATCGTCGAGACCGGCGCCGACAGCGTCGACTACGTCGAGCTGCGCGACGCCGTGACGCTCGCGCCCGTGACGCGCCTCGAGCGCGAGGGCGTGCTGCTCGTCGCGGCCTTCGTCGGCAAGACGCGCCTCATCGACAACTTGCGCCTGCCGCTCTAGCTATTGTCCATCTTCGGGTGCGAGCACCGGTCGTTCGGCCTTCGCGTTCCACTCGGGCAGGTACTTCGCGCGCTTGGCCTCGACGTCGGCGGCGTTCTCGGCAGCCCACTGCATTGACTCCTGGTTGAGCTCGATCCAGTTGCAGTCGGCCAACCAGGCGCCGCGCTGGCCTCGGTCGTCGACGTGCA
>DATAZS010000077.1:0-2597 GCA_036271915.1 Polyangia bacterium | reverse complement strand
ACCGGCGACGGCGGAAGCCCGCTCATGGCGCTCCTCGCGCGTCAGGCGGTTCGAATTGCCTTTCGACTCGACGAAGAGCACGAGCAGGTGGCACGACTCATGGCGAAGTACGCCGATGTTCCGATGTCGCTGGCCGACGCGTGCTTGGTGCGCATGTCCGAGTCGAACCCGCGAGCGCGGGTCTTGACGCTCGACTCGGATTTTCGGGTTTATCGCCGATCGAATCGGCAGGTCGTGCCCGTCGTGATGCCGGTTCGATAAGCGTCTAACGATCTTCGCCCGAGTGACACGTCGGGCACACGCGGACCTGCTGCGCCCGATCGATGTGGTGCGTGGCGGCGTCGTAGCTGCGGCCGAGATCGGCGTGACACTTCATGCAGTCGTATTGGCGCGCGAGCACGACGGTGTGGACCTTCTCGAAGTGCCAGTAGCCGGGGCGCGCCGCGCGCACGAGCGTCGGCAGCTGGTGGCAGTTCATGCACGCCGTCGCCGTGGGGCCGGGCGGCGGCGCGGGCGGTGACGGCAGCGGCGCGACGGCGGGCGCGGGCTTCGCGCCGAGCGCGGTGACGGCCGCGCGCCCCGCGACGCGGCCCGTGACGATCGACGGCGCGAGGAACGTGCCCTCGAGCGGATACCTGCCGTTGATGCCCGCGAGGCCCGTGAGCTCGCCCGCGGCATAGAGGCCGGGGATGACGCGGCCGCCGACGTCGAGCACGCGCGCCGACGCGTCGATGGCGACGCCGCCCATGCTCTTGCGCGTGAGCGGGAAGAACTGCACGCAGTAGTACGGCGGCCGCGCGAGCTTCGTGGGCTTGAAGTCCTTGCCGGGGCCGAAGCGGCCGAAGTCCGTGTCGACGCCCGCGTCGACGAGGCCGTTGAAGCGATCGACCGTCGCGCGCAGCGCGGGCGCGGGCAGCCCGCACTTCGTCGCGAGCTCTTCGATCGTGGACGCCGACTTCACGAGTGCCGGGTTGTCGAAGATCTGCTTTTGGATCGCGTCGAACGATCCCCAGTCCGAGCCCGCGACCCAGAACGAGCGCTTCGCAGCTTCGTCGAAGATCGACCAGTACGTCGAGCCCTTCTGGCGCGCGACGATGGGGAAGCCGAACTTCGCGCTCGTGCGCTCGGCGAGGAACCGCTGTCCGTCGGAGTTCACCCAGATCGAGGCTTCGTTGTACGCGTTGAGGCCGCGACGGCCGTCGGGGAAGCGCGGATCGGGCAGGCCCGTGATGTAGTTCCACTGGTGGTCGAGGCGCGTGAGCGCGGCGCCCGCGGCCTGCGCGACCTTGTGCCCCGTGCCCGTCGAGTTGAGGCCCGAGCCGATGAGAAAGCGCTCGGGGAACGGGACGTCGGAGCGCCACGACGCGCGCACCATGTCGAGGTTGCTCTGGAAGCCGCCCGTCGCGAGCACGACGGCGCGCGCGTGGAGGTCGAGCGCGTCGCTGGTCCGCATGTTCGTCGTCGCGACGCCGGAGGCGCGGCCATTTTCGAGCAGCAGGCGATCGACGCTCGTGTTCCAGCGGAAGGAGATGTTGGGGCGCCGCGCGCACTCGGCGAAGATCGGGCTCACGAGGCCGATGCCGCGGCCCTTCGTGCGGTGCGTGCGCATGACGGAGTTGCCCGCTGGCTGGATGAGCTTCTCGAACGTCACGCCCAGCGACGTCACCCAGTCGTAGACCTCGGTGCGAACGTGGTCGACGTAGTAGCGCGACCAATACGGATCGGGATCCTCGCCCCAATCCTGGAGATCCTTGAGCGCGATCGCGGGCGAGTCGTGCTGGCCGCGCGCCTCTTGAAACGGCGTGCCCACGAGCGCGAGATCGCCCGTCGCCATGACGGCGTGGCCGCCGAAGACCGAGGCCATGTCGACGACGATGACGCTCTGGCCGCCGTTCGCGAGCTCGTACGCCGCCGAGAGCCCGCGATGCCCGCGCCCACGACGACGACGTCGGCCGACGTGGGCGCCGACGCACGCGGCGCCGCGCGCGTGCCCAAGAATCCGTAGAGCGGCAACGCCGCCGCCGCGGCCACGCCCAAGACGACGAGCGCATGATTGCGGTTGAGGGCCAAGGGCTCGCCTGCGCGGACAATCACTGAAGGCGGCGCGTCCGTCAACCGCGCGCCGCTTGATCGCGCTTGGCACGGAGCGCACCCTCTTCGCATGAGGCGTGCGCTGTGGCTGGTGCCGGTGGCGGTCTTCTTCCTGAACCCGAGCTTCGCGTGCGGACCGCCCGAGCCGCAGTTTCAATACGGCGCCGCGGAGATGCGCGCCGCTGTCGAGGGAGATTGGTCCTTCACCCTGACACCGATCGGGGACGGTCTTCCGAAGAGGATGACGCTCCGACTCGCGCAGGCGGCGTCCGCGCCCGCGCAAGAAGCGCGCGCGCGCGGACGTGCCCTCGTGCGCGCGGCCTACGCGTGCGGCAACCGGACCCTCGTCGCGAGCGCGAGCGCGTGCATCGACAGCAGCTCGATGCCGCTCGCGGTGACGTTCGTGTCGGGCGACGCGTCGTTCGCGACCGGTCCGTTCTCCGGGACGTTCATCGTCGAAAGCACGACGTTCACCGAAGGCGGGCTCGAGCTGACGATCGGCTCCG
>DATAZS010000076.1:0-4294 GCA_036271915.1 Polyangia bacterium | reverse complement strand
TCCGCCTCGGGTTCACGATCATTTTTGCGCTCGTTCGCGCTCGAATTTCGAGGATCCGCGCGACGAATTGCTACTGCGCCAGCCTGCTGATCGCGACCTGAGCGATCGAGCGCACGAACGGGTTCGTGTCGTTCGTCGCCGCGAGCTGCAGCGGCGTCCCGGCGACGGAGAGCGGCGCGTTCATCTCGCCAAGCGCCCACGCCGCCTTCTTGCGCACGAGCGCCGACGGATCCGAAGCGAGCGCCTGCACGAGCGCGTTCGCGCCCGCCGTCGTGTGCAAGATACCCAGGGTGACGGCCGCCTCCGAGCGCACCTGTGAGTCGGCGTCGCCCACGAGCGAGACGGCGACCGTGCCGTCGTGGAAGCCCGGCACGCTGCGCAGCGCCTGCAGCGCCGCCGCCTTGACGAGCGGATCCTGGACCGTGAGCGCCTGCGTGAGCGGCGCCGCCGCGGCGCTGTTGCCGAGGTTGCCGAGCGCCTGCGCCATCGCGGCGCGCGCCTCTCCCGTGAAGATCGGGTTCGAGAGCGCCGCCGACAGCGCCGGGATCGACGAGCCGGCGCGGAACTCGCCCAGCACGTCGGCCGCGTTGCGCGCGAGCGTCGAGTCCGACTGCGAGAGCCGGTTCAGCATCTGCACGTAGACCTGACGGCTCGTCCCGCGGCGCGCGAGCCACCACGCCGCCGCCTGGCGCACGCGGTAGTTGAGGTGGTCGACGAGCGGCAGCACCATGTCGGTGCAGCCCGAGCACACGAGGTGCTCGGAGCGTTCGAGCTCGGCCTGGATGGCGTCGACCGAGTTCGCGTCGATGGCGCTCTGGATGGCCTGCGGGCTTCCGCCACGCCCCGCGAGGGCCGTACCGGAGGCCGCGCCAACGACGAGCGTCGACGCGAGGAACGCGAGGGCAATCTTGTGGGCGATCTTGTTGTCGGTGCGCATGGTCAGATGCTCCCCGTCGAGGCGTAGTTCTGGGCCGTGTCGTGGTTCTCGCGGAAGTAGAACTGTCCGCCCATGTCGATGTTGAGGATGAAGCGATAGAACTCGTCGCTCGTGAGGTCGGTGCCGCCGACGTCCACCATGTGCGGCTTCGTCGTGAATGCGCGCGTGTTGATGTCGGGCGTCGGGAACTGCAGCGGTGGGTTGAGCAGCTGGATGATCTTCGAGTCCTTGGCCGAGGCAGGCGTCACATAGCCATTCTGCGCGCCAGGGTCCCCCGTGACGTTGATGATGTTGACGACGTCCTCGCCGATGATCTCGCCGAGGCCCATGAGAGAGATGTAGGAGGCCGTGTAGGCGCCCGTCATCTTCTCGCCGACGACGACGTTGAGCTGCTGGCCGCGCAGGTCGAACACGAACGTCTGCATCGAGCCCTTCGTGACGTCGACCACCGTGTAGCTCGGGTTGCCGGCCTTCGTCGCGTCGCCGTCGTGGCAGGTCGCGCACTTCGCGTCGAGGATGGGCTGGATCGCCTTGTCCCACGGCACGCCGCGGATGTTGCCGTAGCTGAAGTCGTACTGGGTCGTCGAGCCCGCGACGAACGGCGTGATGCGCTGGGCGCGCGGCACGTCGAGGTTCACGGCGCCCGCGAGCTGCGCGAGCGTCTGGCCGGGCGCGAGCTGCGGCGTGTTCGAGCGGTTCTCGTGGCAGCCGCCGCACACGCGGTTCTCGCCGGCGCGGCCGCTGATCCAGATCGATTCGTTGCCGACGCTCATGGCGTACTTGTCGATGAGCTGGATGTGGAACGGCACGTTGCCCGGCACCGACGCCGCGAAGGAGTTGTCGCTCTTGAGCGGGATTTCTCCGTAGAGCGACTGCCCATCGAACTCGGTCGTGCCGAACATGTCGTAGCCCTCTTCACCCGAGAAGCCCTCGATGAGGCGGACCTTGTTGACCTGCCCCGCCGGGATCGTGAGCACCGACGAGTTGTAGACGTTGAGCGAGCCGATCGTCGTGCTCGTGCTGCCCGTGGAGAGCGCCGACTCCGTGACGGGCGGCTCCGTGCGCGCGACGACGGGCCGCGCGAGCACGTCCCAGTAGTTCGGGTCGTCGTAGATCGGGTAGCGGGTCTGCGTCTTGCCGTCGAAGAGGAACAGGCCGAAGTTCGGCTTCATGTTCGCGAGGTCGAGGACCTCGGACTCGACGGGCCCGTCGGCCCACGACGCGAGGAACTGACGGTCGTTCGGGTCGCCGACGATCTCGGCGTCGTAGTAGCGCCCCACCGTGCTCGGCACGCGATCACCCGGAACCAGCGGCGTCATGTCGGTGAACTTCGACAGCTCCTCGGTGCCGTTCAGATCGATGAGGAAGAGCTTGCCCGCCTGCAGCGTGCGATCGCGCGACGTCGCGACGGCGACGAGCTGGACGTCGTCCGGCAGCGCATTGCCGCTCGCGTCCTTGCGCCCCGTGATGGTCTGGACATAGCGACCCTTGAGGTAGCTGTTCGTGCCGCCGTTGCCGCCGTCCTCGCCGCCGAAGGCCTCGCGCATGCTGGTCATGTCGCTGTTCATCTGGCGCAGGTGGCCGTCGTTGACGGGGCCCATGTGGCGCCACTCGGTGTAGAGGACCTGGCCGTTCGGCAGCAGCGCGGGCGACACGCGGTGCGAGACGTTGCGCGGCCCGAGGATCATGTTCGAGCCGTCGAGGTTCATCGTGCCGACCTGCGCCGTCGTCGCGCGCTCGTACTCGTCCTTGAACTGCTGCGAGTCCGCGTTGTACGTGCCGGACGCCATCTCGCTCTCCACGTCGAGGTTCGTCGTGAAGTAGATCTTCGAGCCCGGCAGGAAGATTGGATAGACGTAGTCGTTCGCGCCCTCCGTGAGCTGCTTGAGGTTCGTGCCGTCGAGGTTCATCGAGAAGATGTTGAACTGGCTGCTGTCGGCCGTGCGCGCCGAGAACACGACCGACTTCGCGTCGAACGACAGGTCGTAGGACATGACGTCGGCGCCGTCGAAGCTGATCTGCTTGCTCGGGTCGTTGGGGTACATCGCGTTGTGCGTGTCGGCCGCGAGCTTCGTGAGGTCGGTCAGCTGGCCGTTCGGTGAAGGAGGCTCGAGCTTGACGAGCCGGCCGCCCGGGACGAACGACGTGTACTCGAACACGTTGCCCTGATCGGTGCGCGGCATGCGCTGCATGAAGATGATGGCCTGGGCGTTGCCCGGCAGCGCGGCGACGTTGCTGCCGCCGCCAGTGCCCGACTTGCACGCGCTCCCGAGCGTCGCCGCAGACAGCGCGAGCGTCGCGAGACTCAGGATCTTGGAGCCCTTGAGGTTTCCCATGGCCGCCCTATCGAGCAAGAAGAAGGCCACCGACACCCTCAGGCGTCGCCCAGGAATGTCGCGCTCCTTACGTTGTACTGGGTCCGTTGCACGCGGTTGTTGCGCAACCGGAGAAACACCTGATTTTCCCGGCAATTTTCGACACTATGACTGCAAGTATATAATTTTGCTTGCCTTGTAGCGCCGTCTCCTCGTTGCGCAACATCGTGAGGTCGAAACGCAGGGAAACCACGTGGAAACCCCTGTCTCGCCTGCGCAATTGCGGGTTACCTTGAAGCGGGATGACCGCCGTCCCCGACCTCTATGCGAGCGGCCAGAAGCTGGGCCGCTATCAACTGATCCGGCGGTTGGCCGTCGGAGGAATGGCGGAGATCTACCTCGCGCGCGTCCCGGGCGTCGGCATCGAGGGGTTCGAGAAGCTCGTCGTGCTCAAGCGCATCCTGCCGCAGCACGCGCTCGACCCGGAGCTGCTGCGCATGTTCCTCGACGAGGCGCGGCTGTCGGCGACGCTCACGCACCCGCACGTCACCGAGGTCTACGACGTGGGCACCGACGGAGAGGCGCCCTTCTTTGCGATGGAGTACGTGCACGGCGCGAACCTGCGCCAGCTCATGCAAGCGCACGCCAAGGCAGAGATCGGCGACGCGAGCACGCGCGCCGTGCCGTTGCCGTTGCCGCACGCGATCGAGATCGTCGCGGCGGCGGCGGCGGGGCTCCACTACGCGCACGAGAAGCGCGGGCCGGGCGGCGATCCGCTGTACATCGTTCACCGCGACGTCTCGCCGTCGAACGTGCTCGTCTCGTACGACGGCGCCGTCAAGGTGTCCGACTTCGGCATCGCGAAGTGGGCCCACCAGCGCACGCAGACGCAGGAGGGCGCGCTCAAGGGCAAGTTCGCGTACATGTCCCCCGAGCAGTGCCGCGGCAAACCGCTCGACGCGCGCAGCGACGTCTTCGCGCTCGGCACGATCCTCTACGAGCTCACGACGGGCGAGACGCCGTTCGCGGCGCCGACGGACTT
>DATAZS010000075.1:0-4730 GCA_036271915.1 Polyangia bacterium | reverse complement strand
CACCTATCAAACGGGCCGGATAGGTGTTCTTGCCCAACATCATCAACCGCGGACCCATTCGCGCCATGGCCGCGTCGATCCGACCGATAGCCGCGACAGACTCAGCCGACGCCGGCGTACGAGTGCAGCCCGGACACGGCGAAGTTGATCACGAAGAGGTTCACCATCATGACGGCGAAGCCGGCGACGGCCAGCACGATGAGCGTGCCGAACATGCCCAGGCCGCCGCCGTAGCCGAAGCCGCCATAGCCGCCGCCCCAGCTCGGCAGGAACACGAAGTTCGACCCGCCGCCATAGCTGCGTCCGTAGCCGCCGCCGCTCGAGTAGCCGCCCCCCGACGAGTAGCCGCCGCCGCTCGACCGGAAGCCCATGCGCCCGCCGAAGCTGCCACCCGATCGTGGCCCCGCGAGCGCGAGCGCGGGCACGAGCACGATCGCGAGCAACCCCAGCGCGGCGGCGATCCAGCGCGCCCGTCGTGCGTTTTTCTTCACGCGCGGAGTCTATTCCGCCGGGATCGCCCCGGCAATGGACGGCCCGGCGTCGTCGACGCGCAGGCCCAGAATCAGCAGGTCACGCTCGACGCCGTCGAGCACGGCGATGCGGGGCAGGTGGCCCCACTGCGCGAAGCCGAGCTTGCGGCACAGCGCGAGGCTGGGTGCGTTGTGCGCGAACACGAAGCCGAGGAATGTCGTGAGGCCGAGCGATGGCGCGTTCGTGAGCGCGTGCGCCATGAGCTGCGTCGCCACGCCGCCTCGGTGCTCGGCGGGATCGATGTACACGCTGACCTCGGCCGTCGCGCCGTACGCGGGGCGGCCATAGAACTTGCCGAAGCTCAGCCACCCGACGACGCGCCCGTCGCGCTCGAAGACCCACAGCGGGTGTCGACGCGGATCGCGATCGAGCAGCCAGCCACGCCGCGCTTCGATGGAGACGGGCTCGGTGTCCGCCGTCGCGAGCCGACCTGCGATCGACGCGTTGTAGATGCGGACGATCGCGTCGAGATCGGCCAGCGTCGCGTCGCGGATCATCGGGCAGCGACTACGACTAGACGATGACGCGCGCGTCGGGGGACGTGTGGCGCTGGCTCTCGTCGTCGCCGACGGCGAGGCGCGTTTCGATGTCGCGGCGCTGCGCGAGGCCCTCGAAGTATTGACGGATCGCGGGCAGCGCCTCGACGAGGCGCTGAAAGTAGTCGCGCGCGAGGAACAAGATCGTCGACGGGCGCGCCGCCGTCACGGTCGCCGACGTCGGCTGCTGCGTGAGCAGCGACATCTCGCCGAAGACGTCGCCCGCGCGCAGGCGGGCGAGGGACAGCTCGCCGCCGTCGGCGCCCACATTGCGCTTCGACACCTCGACCTCGCCCGCGAGCACGACGAACAGGCCCTGGCCCGCGTCGCCCTCGCGAATGACGACGGTGCCCGCGGCGACCTCGTGGCCGTCGAAGCGACGAATCAGGTCGAGCTGCTGCTGGTGGTTGAACGGGCGGAACAGCGGCGACGTCGCGAGCAGGTTCTTGAGCAGGCGCTCGCGCGCGAACTTGTCGAGCGCGACGGCGAGCGACGGGACCTCGGCCGTGATGGCGGCCATCGACTCGCGCGCGAGCTCGAGGATGTCGGCCTCGTCTACGACTTGTACGGAGGCTGTTCGAGGCTGCTGCGTGAGCAGCGACATCTCGCCGAAGAGCGCGCCCTCGTGCAGGCGGCCGCGCTCGACCTGACGGCCGCCCTGCGTCGCGAACACACGCACCTGGCCCGTCGCCACCAGATAGAACGCCACGCCGGGCTCGCCCTCTCGAATGACGAGCTCTCCATCGGCGAGCCGACGCAGGCGCAGCGCGCGCACGACGGGACCGAAGACCTCGCGCGGCAGCTCCGAGAAGAAGGGCAGCGGCAGGAATTGCTCGGGGTACTGCACGAACACCGAGAAATCGAGGGCGCGCGCGCGCCCCTTCGCCGCGACCGTCGCGATGTCGGTCGCCTTCGTGAGGTCGGGGCGCGGCACCTCCGAGTCCATGTCGACGGGCGCCTGGCGCGCCGCGAACTTCGCGAGCGCGGGCGATCCGTGCGCGTACAGTCCCGACAGCGCGTCGACCAGATCGTCGATGCCGTGGCCCAGCGCCTCGAGGCGCTTGCAGGCGACGAGCGCCGGGAGCGCGTGGCCCGAACGCAGATCGTGCAGCGCGAGCGCGTGGTACAGGGCGGCCGCGCCGTCGCGATCACCCGCGCTCACCAGCAGGTCGGCGACCTTGAGCCGCGAGTCGTAGTCGAGCGGGTTCGACGCGAGGATGTGGTCGAACGCCATGAGCGCGGCGCCCACCTCGCCCGCCCGCAGCAGCGTGCGCGCCTCCGCCTTGAGCTCCCCGAGCTTGATGCCCATTGCGTAGACGTTAGCTGCAGCGTGAAATGCGATCCAGCGTGCTCGAAGAACCCCCGCTGCTGGCCGCCGTTCGTGCCCTCTCGCTCGAGGAGCTGGGCCTGTCGACCGAGGGCCGCCCGATCTGGGGCGGGGTCTTCGGCGCGGGCGCGCACCCGCTGCTCGTCATCGGCGGCGTCCACGGCGACGAGCCGTCGAGCGTCGAGGCCTGCGTCGCGCTCGGACGCCGGTTGGCGGTGGGCGCGCCGCGCAGGCCAATCTTGCTCGTGCCCGCGCTCAACCCCGACGGCCTCGCGCGCGGCGCGAAGAACTCGGCGCGCGACGTCGACCTCAACCGCAACTTCCCGTCGCGCAACTGGCAGGCCGCGCACGCGCCGGGCTATTTCCCGGGCGTCGCGCCACTGTCCGAGCCCGAGACGCGCCTCGTCGCGGCCCTCGTCGACCGGCACGCCGCGCGCGGCGTCGTCGCCGTCCACGCGCCCTTCGCGTGCGTGAACTACGACGGCCCCGCCGCCGCCTGGGCCGAAGCCGTGGCCGCCGCGTGCGGCTGGCCCGCGCGGGGCGACATCGGCTACCCGACGCCCGGGTCGCTCGGGAGCTGGCTGGGCGTCGACCGTGGCCTCCCCGTCCTGACCCTCGAGCTACCGCCTGGACCCCATGCGGCATTCAGCCGCGCGGCGGCCGCCGCCCTGGACGAAGCGGTGCGTTTGCGCGAACCGATGTGACAAACGCACGAATCAGGTAGTATCCGGAAGACGTACGGGGTAAAGGGTGTCTTCCCCGGCCGTTCCCTCAGTTTTGCTGGCCCCCTCACCGACTCATGGACAAGGAACTCGAGCGTAGGTTTCTGGAGACGATCTCTCGAACGCTGGTCTCACTCCCGTTCGATTTGAAGATTCTCCTCGAGGCAGTGGCTGACTCCGACCTGGAGCACGACACCCGCGTGCTCGCGGCCGCGACCGTCGTTCACGTCATCACGCCGAAGGAGGGCAACGTCGATCCGCCCGTGCGCTTCGCGGAGGACGTCGTGCTGCTCCGCCTCGCGCTCGTGAAGATCGCCGCCGACGGCGGCGAGGGCGCCCCCGCGTTCAAAGAGCGCTTCGCCGAAGACTACGGCCGCCTCGACGAGGAGCTCGACCTCTTCCGCCAGGTGTTCGGCGACGACGTCGTCGAGTGGCTCGACAGCCGCTGGGCGACGCTGGCCAAGGGCGTCTACGCGAAGAAGAAGATCCCCGTGTTCGTCGACGACGAAGAGGTCGGCACGTTCTTGTACGACGAGGGGCTGCAGTTCGGTACGAACTACCCCATCACCGAGAAATCGCTCGCGGGGCGCGTCAAGCAGGTCCAGCCGTTCATCGATCACCTGGCGCGCCGGCGCGATCAGGACAAGAAGAAGATCACCTCCTAACGGAGCTGAGCGGTTGTCGTCCGTGTCGGTCGGAAATGGGGGCGGGGCGTTGGGCTCGCCCGAGGCACTGCTGGACATCGCGGCCCAGGTCGCCGTCGCGGGCGCGCTGCCGCCGCCCGCGATCACGGAGGCGGCGCGCGCAGCGGCGCCGCTCACGGCGCAGCTGCCGACGGCGCGTGTGCGCGCCGGCATCGAGGCCGTCATCATGGGCAAGGCGCTCGACATCGGCCTGCAGTGGATGCACGACGCGGGGCTGCTCGCGGCGCTGCTGCCCGAGCTCGAGGCGACCGTGGATTTTTCGCAGGAGGCCGGGCGCCGGCACAAGGACGTCTGGGAGCACACGAAGCAGGTCGTGCGGCAGTCGGTGCCGAAGCCGGCCGTGCGCTGGTCGGCGCTGCTGCACGACATCGGCAAGGTGCCGACGCGCGTGATGCTGCCCGACGGCCGCGTGACGTTTCATCGCCACGCCGAGATCGGCGCGCGGATGTGGGATCCGATCGGGCGGCGGCTCGGGTTCGCGAAGCCCGATCACCGCAAGATCCGCTTCCTCATCATGAACCACCTGCGCGCCAACGCGTACGAGCCGGGGTGGACCGACGCGGCCGTGCGGCGCTTCGATCACGAGATGGCGGAGCACCTCGAGGATCTGCTGGACCTGTCGCGCGCCGACGTGACGTCGCGCCGTCCGGGGCGGCGGCAAGAAGCCGTCGGCAACATCCACGCGCTCAAGGAGCGCATCCTCGCGATCCGTGAGCTCGACGCGCGCGTGCCGCCGCTGCCGCCCGGGCTCGGCAACCTCATCATGCAGGCGTTCGCGCTGCCGCCGTCGAAGCGCATCGGCGATCTGCGGAAGATGTGCGAGGACGCCGTGGAGCGCGGCGAGCTCGAGGAGCGCCGCGACGCCGCGTACTACGTCGAGTACCTGCGCGCGAACGGCCACACGTCGTAG
>DATAZS010000074.1:0-3997 GCA_036271915.1 Polyangia bacterium | reverse complement strand
CCGCTGCCGAACCACACGAGCGAGTTGTCGAGCAGCGTCGCGCCTGGGCCGTCGGAGATCGCGGCGAGCTTCTGACACAGCGCCGAGACCTTCGACGCGTACCACCAGTCGATCGTCGCCCACGCATCGCTCGTAGCACCGGCGCTCGCCGCGCTCACGGGCGTGTCGGTGATCGCTCTCGGTCCGGCGGTCGAGCTCGTCGTCGTGAAGGCACGCTCTTTCAGGAAGCCGTACACGCAAGACGAGTTCGCGTCGTCGAGCATGAAGCTCACGACGCGCGCGGCGTCGCACGACAGCGCCATGACGATGAGATCGATCATGATGTCGGCGTGCGCGTCGCGGTCATAGTCGGCTGGAACACTGCCGTCGCTGTTGTTCGCCGTGAACGTGGGGCGCGTCATGGTTTGGCAGCTCGCGCTGCTCGTGCTCGGCGGGGCGCCCGCGGCCGCCGCGACCCGCAGTTCGAGATCGCGCACGGAGGTGAGGAACTGGTCCATGCGCGCGCGATCGGTGTGCCCGAGGCGTGGAGAGAGGTCGCCGGCGTTGCCGAGCACGAAGTCGACGATGCTCTTGCTCTTGCGCGCGTGCGCCTGCGCCGCCGGGTCCACGGGCATCGTCGCGCCGACGATGACGTCGAACACGTTCTGCGGGCTAATGACCTTGTACATGGGGGCGTCGGGGCCCGACCATGAGATGCTCCGGCTCGTCACGCAGGTGCCTCCGCCACAGGAGCTGGCGTTCGTGTTCGCGAGTCCGACCTGCAACGATCGGAGGCCGAGGCCTCCCGCGATCCGTTGATCGATCGAGATGTCGTTCCCCAGGCTGCCACCCTCGTCGGTCGCGCACTTCGCGCAGGTGAGGAACGAACCCGTGAGCGGCCCCGTGCCCGGCGCGGAGCTCGTCCCGTAGACCGTCTGATCGACGTGGCCGAGGACGGTGACCTGGGCTTTCACGGGCGTGAACGGCTCGAGGATGGAGGACAGCTGCCACGTGGCGCCCGTGCCTTGCGGCGTCCAGTGGTCGGCCGTGCCGAAGGGGAAATAGATCGGCACGAAGCGCTTGATGGGCGCGACGCTCTGGCCGCGCGCGCGCCTTGGCTCGAGCGACTCGAGCCAAGGGAGCGTGAGCGCGAGGCCCGCGCCGCGCAGGACGTGACGACGAGAGAGGCCCCTCGACTTCATTTTCATTGCGCCGCCTCACCGCGTCGCGTGCGGAACGCGTCGTTCGCGACGACGGCCGCGAGCAAGCGCGCGATCGTCGGCTGAGCCGTCGTCCAGGCGCCGACGACGTCGTCGACGATGGGTTTGTCGGCGTCGCCCAGGTCGCGCCCGAGCGCGTAGCTCAACAGCTCGCGCGTGACGCATGGCAGGAGCGCGCCGTCCGTCGCGAGCCCACGCGCGAGCGCGAGCTCGCCGTCGACGGGCGTGCCGTCGGGCAACGCGCCGTGGGCGTCGACGGGCGTGCCGTCGGCGTAGTGCGTGCGGTACGCGCCGATCTGATCGAACTCCTCGAGCGCGACGCCCGGCTCGTCCGTCGCGACGTGGCACGACGCGCACCCGGGTTCTGCCTCGATCGAGTCGACGAGCTGCCGCCCCGGCGTCGTCAGCGTGTTCGAGATGACGTCGGGCGTGTCGAAGGGCGTCTCCTGCCGCGGCGCGCAGAGCAGGCGCAGCTGGATCCACTGACCGCGCGCCGTGGGCGACGAGCGCGTCGATTGCGACGTCATCGTGAGGAACGCTCCGAGGCCGAGCAATCCCACGCGATGGTCCGTCGTGTCGACGA
This sequence comes from Polyangia bacterium, assembly GCA_036271915.1. Lineage (GTDB taxonomy): Bacteria > Myxococcota_A > Polyangia > Fen-1088 > Fen-1088 > DASZFV01. Next base: position 2,215 of record DATAZS010000074.1, on the reverse strand, counting down.
CGCGCACGAGGTCGTCGCCGAGGCCGGTCGCGTCCATGCCGTAGAGGCGCGCGAGGGGCGCGTTGACGAAGTTCACGTCGGCGTCGACGAACGTCGAGAAGTCGAGCGGGTTGCGCAGGAACTCGCCGAGATAGAGGCGCAGCTCTTGGGCCATCGCCGCTCTCAGCGACGCGTCCCAGCTCGCGTTCGCCAGGTCTTGGAACAGGTCGAGATCCTGCTCGTGCAGCCACTGCATCGCGAAGCCCTCGACGAACCCGTCGGCGCGCGGGTCCGCGATCATACGCACGATCTCGCCGCTGATGACGGCGTCTTGCGCGAGCGTGCCGTCCGCCGCGAGCGCGAACAGGCGATCGTCCGGCATCGAGCTCCACAGCAGGTAAGACAGCCGCGACGCGAGCTCCCAGGTCGTGAGCGGGTGGGGCGTCGTCGACGTCGGATCGGGATCGATCTCGAGCCGCATGAGGAACGGCGCCGAGGCGATCATCGCCGCGACGACCGTCTGCATCGACTCTTCGAACGTCGCGCCTGCGTTTGGATTCGCCGCGAGGGTCGCGAGCGCATCGATCTCGTCGCTCGTGAGCGGCCGCCGCCACGCGCGCTGTCCGAACGCCGTGATGATTTGGCGCGCGCAGGTCGCGTCGCCGGGCGCCGCGGGCTCACAGGTGACGATGCGGGCGCGCAGCGTGTCGTCCGCGAAGGCCGCCGCCGCGAGCGACTCGGCGGCGTCCTCGTCTTGCTCGAAGCGCGCGTCGTTCGTCGTGAACGTGGCGCCTATGCCGGCGAAGTCGCCGTCGCTCTGGTCGGATTGAAAGGTGGCGCGCGCCTGGCCCGCGACGCCGAGCAGATCGTGGATCGTGAGGTCGTACTCGAGGTTCGTGAGCATTCGCAGCGGCACGAGGGCCGGGTCGGCGTCCCGCGAAGCCCGCCCGTCCGGCGCCACGCCTGCGTCGACGACGGGGGCCGCCGCCTCCGCCGTCGCGTCGACGAGGGGGGCCGCCGCCTCTGCCGTCGCATCGACGACGGGCCCATGCGCCGCATCGTCACCCGAGGCGCCGTCGGGCACGCTTTTTTGCCGCAGTCGACCGCACCCCACGCCCGCGGTCACCGCGAGCGCGCACGTCCACACAATCGAGCTCGCGAGGCGCACCCTCACCCTCACAAGTCGACTGTGCCGACCTCCGCTGACGGTGGCGCGGACGATTTCCGTCGCCCGCGCCGACCCCGATCAGTTGCCCGTGGCGTCGTGCGAGGCGTCGGTGCTGCCGTCGCCGCTCGCGTCGCTGGGCTTCGCGGCGTCGCCGCCGTCCGTCGCGGCGCCGTCGGACTTCGCGGCGTCGCTGCCGTCGACCGTCGCGCCGTCAGCCGTCGCGGCGTCAGTCGCGGCGTCAGACTTCGCGCCGTCGCTCGAGCCATCGGTCGCGGCGCCGTCGCCCGCGGCGCCGTCGCTCGTTCCGCCCGCGCCGGCCGTCGCCGCGACCGCGCCGGCCGCGCCGCCCGTGCCCGTGTTGCCGACCACTGCGCGGCCGTTGCACGCGCCGCAAGCGAGCGCGAGACCCACCACCGAAAGCCAAATCTTCGTTTTCATGACAGCTCCTACTTTGCCGGTGGCGTCGCAGGCGCCGGTGCCTGTGCCGGATCGACGATGACGAAGTCCACGCGCCGGTTCTCGGCGCGCCCCTTGGCGGTCTTGTTGTCGGCGATCGGCTTGGTGCCGCCGAAGCCCACGGACGTGAGCCGGCTCGCGTCGATGCCGTCCTTGACGAGCCACTGCACGACGGCGTCGGCGCGCTTCTGCGACAGCTCGAGGTTCTTGTCGGCCTTGCCCGTCGTGTCGGTGTGACCCTCGACGCTGACCTTCTTGATGCCGGGCGTTCCGCGCAGCGCGTCCCCGACGGCCTTCAGCAAGCCGTTGCTCTTCGGCAGGATCGTCTCCTTGCCCGTCGCGAAGAGCACCTGCTCGTTGATGCGGATGTGGCCCGCGTCGATGGCGACGAGGCCGGGGCACCCGTTCTTCTTCGGATCGGAGCTGGGCGCGCCGGGCTTGTCGGGGCAAGCGTCGACGGCGTCAGGCACCGAGTCCTTGTCCTTGTCGGGCGCGGGGCAGCCGGCGCGCGCCGGATCGGGCTGCATGCCCGCGGGCTCCGTCGGGCACTGATCCTGGTGGTTCGGGACGCCGTCCTTGTCGTCGTCGCCGTCGGGGCAGCCCGGGCGCGTC
>DATAZS010000073.1:0-1784 GCA_036271915.1 Polyangia bacterium | reverse complement strand
CTGGGCACGGTGTACCCATTTCCACCCTTGAACGTCATCGTGTCGCCCGTGCCGAGTGAGATGGATGATGGGAAGTCCTCGGTCGCGTACCCGAAACCGTTGTAGGGGAGCGATATAGTCGTCGTCCCCACGGAAGCGAACATCGGACCGAAATCGCCGTACCCCCCTGCGGGGCTGCCGATTCCGCCTTCGAGGCAGGAGGTCAGCTGGCACACGCCAGCGGTCACCGGCGCCATGCACGTTTGCTCTTGCCCGACGCCTGGTTCGAGGAGCGGCACCTGAGCCGCGACCTGTCCCGAAGGTCCACCGAAGGCCTGCAGCCAAAGATTCTTCGTTCCGGCGCTCGGGGGACCTGCGTTGCCCCCGCACGCGCAGAGCGCGAGCGCCGTGAAAGAGAGAAAAGCACCACGCAGCGCAGAGACTCGACCGCCGATTTTGTTCCTCATGCCGGTTCGCACACTGCAAGTGCCGGACCCTAAAATGGCTGATGGTTCCACTCTTTGCCCTCGAAACCCTCGAGATCCGCGAGGCACGAATGTCGCAGCTGTGCTTCCGTCCAACTGGAGCCCGCGTCGCGCGACCAACGTAGCTTGACACGGCGCCTAGGTCCCGAGGCGCAACAGCGCGAGCCCGAGCGCCACCTGGCCGCCGCTGCTCTGTAGGTCGAGAGTGCCAGCCCGCATCTCGGCGTAGCAGGCGTCGAGCGCGGGCGCGTCGGCGCGCGTCGCGGCCGTGCGCACCGTGAGGTCCGGCGCGAGCCGCAGGAACGCGCTGCCCGCGGCGAGCGCGACGAGCCGGCGAAGCGCCGCGAGCGTCACGGGCGCGCGCGCGTCGAGCGCGCCGCCCTCCTGCGCCGCGAGCAGATCCGACGCCGCGGCGTCGTCGAGCCGCAGGAACGTCGCGAGCGTCGCCACGTCGTAGAAGGGGTGGTTGAGGCCGGCGACGTCCCAATCGATGAGCCACGCGCGCGCGCCGTCCCACAGGACGTTGCTCGGATTGAGGTCGTTGTGGCTCACGACGCGCCGAGGATCGGCCGCCAAGACGACGGCGATCGCGTCGAGCGCCGCGCCGACCTCCGATGCCCACGTCGGGAAACCGGGGCGCTCGCGCTGAAGCTCCCAAAGGCGACGCGCGAACGCGACGGCGTCGCGCGCGGGGACGCCCGCGGGATCGAGCTCGTGCAGCGCGCGCAGCTGGGTCACGACCGACGTCATCGCAGGCACGCGGAGCGCGGGATCCGCGAGCGCGGCGTGCAGCGGCCCACCCACGACCTGGGCCGAGAGGACGGCGCGCGCCGCTTCGTCGACGTAGACGACGGCGGGCGCGACGCCCCTTTCGGCGGCCCGCCGCAGCACGAGCAGCTGATCGGCCCAGTCGCGAGCACTAACAGCCGGGTCGGGGACGCGCAGCACGTAGCGCCCGCGCGTCGCGACGACGGACCACACGCCCGCGCCCGAAAGGCCGAGACGGATGGGCGCGATCGACACGACGTCGCCGACGATCGACGTGGGCAGCAGTCGCCGCGCGTCGTCGTCGGTCACGTCGTTACTCTTTGGCCGGGCGGGTGCTTCAGGCCTGCGCCGCGCCGGCCGACGGCTGAGGCGCGTCGGGGCCAGCGACGACGACCGGCACCGTCTCCAGCGTGAGCTCGAGCGCGTCGTCGATCTTCTTCACGAAGAGGATCTCGAGCTCGGCGCGCACGGTCTCGGGGATGTCGATGACGTCTTTGCTGTTGCGCTCGGGCAGCACGACGCGCTTGATGCCGGCGCGGTGCGCCGCCAGGA
>DATAZS010000072.1:0-4260 GCA_036271915.1 Polyangia bacterium | reverse complement strand
AGCTGCCCGAGCAGCCCGAGCGCTCGGTCGAGCTGGACGCGCTCGTGCGCGAGGTGCACGCGACGTTCGAGACCTACGTCAAATTGAACAAGCGCATCGCTCCCGAGATCTTGATCTCGGTGCAGACGATCGAGGACACGGGCCAGCTCGCCGACACGATGGTGGGCCAGCTCCAGCTCAAGCTGCCCGACAAGCAGGCCATCCTCGAGATGGATGCGCCCTCCAAACGCCTCGCGCGCCTCTATGAGCTCATGAAGGCTGAGATAGAAATCTTGCAGGTCGAGCGCAAGATTAGGACGCGCGTCAAGAAGCAGATGGAGAAGACGCAGAAGGAGTACTACCTGAATGAGCAGATGCAGGCCATTCAGAAGGAGCTCGGCGATCGCGACGAGTTCAAGAGCGAGCTCGGCGAGCTCGAGGAGCGCGCCAAGACCAAGAACCTCACGAAAGAGGCGCGCCTCAAGGTCGCCAAGGAGATGAAGAAGCTGCGCATGATGGCCCCGATGTCGGCCGAGGCCGCCGTCGTGCGCAACTACCTCGACTGGGTCATCGGCCTGCCGTGGGACGAGCGCTCGCCAGACAAGCTCGACGTCGTCGAGGCCGAGCACATCCTCGACGAGGACCACTACGGCCTCAAGAAGGTGAAGGAGCGCATTCTCGAGTACCTCGCCGTGCAGGCGCTCGTGAAGAAGCTCAAGGGGCCGATCCTGTGTCTCGTAGGACCACCCGGCGTCGGCAAGACGTCGCTCGCGCGCTCGATCGCAAAAGCGACGGGCCGAAACTTCGTGCGCCTGTCATTGGGCGGCGTGCGCGACGAGGCCGAGATCCGCGGCCACCGCCGCACGTACATCGGCGCGCTGCCCGGCAAGATCGTCCAGTCGATCAAGAAGGCCGGCACGCAGAACCCGGTCTTTCTCTTGGACGAGATCGACAAGATGTCGACGGACTTCCGCGGCGATCCGTCGGCGGCGCTGCTCGAGGTGCTCGACCCCGAGCAAAACGGCACGTTCAACGATCACTACCTCGATCTCGACTACGACCTGTCCGACGTCATGTTCATAACGACGGCGAACTACATGCAGGGCATCCCGATCCCGCTGCAGGATCGCATGGAGATCATCCAGCTGCCCGGCTACACCGAGTTCGAGAAGGTCTCGATCGCCGAGCGCTACCTCATCCCCAAGCAGATGCGCGACAACGGCATCGGCGACGTCACCGTGACGTTTCCCGAGGACACGATCCGCGACGTCATCCACTTCTATACGAAGGAGGCGGGCGTCCGAAACCTCGAGCGCGAGTTCGCGACCGTGTGCCGCAAGATCGCGCGCGACGTCGTCGCCAAGAAGTCGCCCGTGCAGATCGCCGAGGGCGGCTTCTCCGTGCCCGGCTGGAAGATCACGCCCAAGCGCCTGCCGCGCTACCTGGGCCCGCACCGCTACCGCTACGGCCGCCAAGAAGGCGGCGACGAGATCGGCCTCGTCAACGGCCTCGCCGTCACGATGCACGGCGGCGACCTGTTGCAAGTCGAGGTCTCGATCGTCGCGGGCAAGGGCAAGCTCGTCCTCACGGGCAAGCTCGGCGACGTCATGCAGGAGTCCGCGCAGGCCGTCATCAGCTACGTGCGCTCGCGCGCGCCGTCGCTGGGGCTCGACCGCGACTTCTACAGCCGGGCCGACATCCACGTGCACTTCCCCGAGGGCGCGATCCCCAAGGACGGGCCGTCAGCCGGCATCACGATGTGCACGGGCCTCGTGTCGGCGCTGCTGCGCGTGCCCGCGAAGAAGGACGTCGCCATGACGGGCGAGATCACGCTGCGCGGCCGCGTGCTGCCCATCGGTGGTCTCAAGGAGAAGATCCTCGCGGCGCACCGCTCGGGCATCACGACGGTCATCATGCCGAAGGAGAACGCCAAGGACCTGCGCGACATCCCCAAGCGTGTGCTCAAGGCCCTGCGGGTCGTGCCCGTCGAGCACATGGACGAGGTGCTGCGCGTCGCGCTCGCGCTGCCCGATCCCGAGGCGTTCCTCAAAGAGGCGTCGGTCGCCGTCGACTGGCGCGTGCCGGCCGAGCGCCGCGACGCGCCCCGCGATCGCCGCGAGGACTCGTCACGTTACCCGGTCGCGAGCGCCGCACCGCCGCCGTCCATCCGCGACGAGTCGCGGCCTCCGTCGATCGAAGTGCCGCTCCCGCCGCCGACGTCCCGAGAAGACTAGAGGACCCTGGAGGACTCTGGAGGACTCTGGAGGAGAGGAAGGGATTCGAACCCTTGATAGGGCTTTTGACCCTATAACGATTTAGCAAACCGCCGCCTTCGGCCACTCGGCCACCTCTCCAAAACTGCCGGCCGACCATAGAGCACGGATGGCGCGCGTGCAAGGCTCGTCAGCGGGCCTCGGATTTTCCGGCCGGATTGACCCGCGGGCGGGGCAGCGCGAGACAGGGAGGTGTGGGGAACGCCATGATCCGGCCCGAGCCGATGGACGAACGCGAGACCGTCGACGGCCTCACGGCGCTCGTGCCTGCGGCGGTGGCGGGCGATCGGGCGGCCATGCGGGCGCTGCTCCGCGGCGTCGCGCCCATCGTCGCGCGCGCGTGCCGGCGGGTCATTGGCCGAGGCGAGGCCGAGGCCGAGGACGTCGCGCAGCAGGCGCTCGCGGGCTTCGTCGACCGGCTGCCCGCGTTCCGCGGCGAGAGCACCGTGGCCCACTTCGCGGAGCGCATCGCCGTGTATCGCGCGCTGTCGGCGCGGCGCGACACGGGCGTGCGGCGGCGTCACGTCGACCTCGCCGACGGTTCGCTCGTCGAGGACGCCTGCGATACGGCGACGGCGACCGACGCGCGGTTGGACGAGCGACGCCGACGCTCGCTGCTCGTGCGTGCGCTCGAGGCGCTGCCCGACGCGCAGGCCGAGGCGCTCGCGCTGCACTTCCTGTTCGATCGCACGGTGGCCGAGATCGCGGGGATGGCGGGCGTGCCGCCAGAAACCGTTCGCAGCCGATTGCGGCTCGGCAAGCAGGCGCTGCGGACGCTCATCGCGAACGACGAGGCGCTCGCGGCGCTGCGGGAAGGAACGTCGTGACTCGCATGGCTTGTCCCGACGAGATCGACGCCTTGTTGTTGGGCGCGCGTCGGGGACCTGGCGAGGGCGCTCGTTTACTCGATGCGCACCTCGTGACGTGCGCCACGTGCCGCTTCTCGCTCGCGCTCGGTCGCGCCGTGGGGCCATTACCGGATGTCGACGCGGAGGACGATGCGATGGCGGCGCGGCTCATCGCCCGGGCGCTCGCGCCGCGGATTGTCGCCGTGCCGGTGGTATGCGCGGCACGCATGCGCGCGCGCCCGCCGCATTGGGCGATGGTGGCGACCGCGCTCGCGCTCGCCGCTGGGGTCGCGAGCGCGGCCGCTTGGACAGGCCGGCGTCTTTTTGCGCCGACGCACGAGGTCTCGCGATCGGCAGCGCGGCAGACGAGCGTTCGGCCGGCCGATCAAACGATGGCGCCACCTACTCCTTCCGAGGCGCCGGCGCCGATCGACTCGCCGGTGGCCGCCGACGCGCGCGACTCCGTCGTCGCTCGCCGGGCCGTCGTGTCACCGCGCGCCTCTGATTCGGCGCGCGTGCCCACGACGCCCGTCGTGTCCACGGAAACGGCGGCGATGCTCTTGGTCTCCGCGAACGAGGCGCGGCGCGCGCGTCGCTTCGACGAGGCGGCGCGGATCTACGACGTGCTGCAGACGCGCTTCCCCAACTCGCGGGAGGCGATCCTGTCGCACCTGTCGCGTGGAACGCTCGCGCTCGGGCGCGGAGACTTCGCGTCGGCGCTCGCGCAGTTCGACGCCTACCTCGACGCGGGCGTCGCCGATCTGGGGGAGGAGGCGCTGCTCGGCAAAGCGCGCGCGCTCACGGGCCTGGGTCGTGCCGTCGAGGAGCGCGAGGCGTGGCGCACGCTCGAGGCGCGCTACCCGAGCTCCCAGTACCGCTGGCGCGCGCAACAGCGTCTCCAAGAGTTGCCACCGTGAGCGATCGCCGGATCGGCCGCATCCTCGTGTCGCTTGGGATCTCTGGTGCGCTGACGGCGTGGTCGGTCGTCGCGCGGGCCAACGAGGCGTCGCCGCCGTCGGCGGCGACCTGCGCGCACCTGCGGCTCGTCGACGGCGACGCCGACGCGCGCGAGCTCCTCGGCGAGCTCGGGGACATCCTCTCGGCGGATCTTCCGTTCCTCGACGTCGCGATGGCCTCCGCGCCCGACGTCGATCGCGTCT
>DATAZS010000071.1:0-3663 GCA_036271915.1 Polyangia bacterium | reverse complement strand
ACCGGTTACCGCCTCAAGAAGTGAGCGGCCTTGATCCGTGACGATCAGTCACCATCTTTCGCGATTCGTATCAAAGGAGTCCCATGACGAACAAAGTCAGCTCACGCTGGGCCGGCGCCGTGCCCCGGCTCCAGAGCGTGCTCCGCATCGTCGCCGCCGCCATGTTCATCCTCGCGGGGACGCCGAAGCTCTTCGGGTTCCCCGTGCACATGCCCGGGGGCGCGACGGCGCATGTGCTTTCCGAGATTTGGTTCGCCGGCGTCCTCGAGGTCGTCGGCGGCGGGCTGCTCTTGCTCGGCCTCTTCACGCGGCCCGTGGCGTTCTTGCTCTCGGGCGAGATGGCGGTGGCGTACTTCCAGGTCCACGGCCCGAAGGGTCTCTGGCCGACGGTGAACGGCGGCGTCTCCGCCGTGCTTTATTGCTTCATCTGGCTGTATTTCTCGGCGGCGGGCGCGGGGCCGTGGAGCCTGGACGCGCGACGGCGAAAGTAACGGACCGCAGCCGGGCGGGTTACCATCGTTCGCGATGAGCGCCCTCATGTGCGTCGCGCTGCTCGCCGCCGCTGCCACGGCGACGCCCGAGACGAAGCGCATCGACGCGCAGTGCAAGGCCGCCACGAAGCTCGACGAAGAGCACAGACTGCGTTTTCGAATGTTCGCCGACGTCTCGGACGCCGTGTTGCCCGCCGCCAATGACGGGAGCGGATCTTGGCGCGCGGTGACGAAGCACGACGACCCGAAGGCGGCCTCGCCGACGGGCAATGCCCCCAACACGGTCGCGTCGCTGTGGAGCGCGTCCGACGGCACGACGATCGCTCAGGTGTACTTCCAGAGCGACTCGGGCGATTGGTCGCAAGACGTCGAGTACTGCTTCCGCGCCGACGGCACGCTCGCGCGGCTCACGGGCGCGCTCAGCAACTACGCCGCCGACGTCGAGGGCGCGCGCACGATCCACTACGCCCCGACCGGCGACGTGCTGTCGAAGACCGGAAAGGCGCGCGCCCTCGAGTCGCACAAGCCGCTGCCGACGCTGGACAACCTCGACACGCCGCCCGTCTACCCGACGCGCGCGTCGCTGCCGTTCCTCGCGCCGAAGTCGCGCGCCCCCGCGGCGCCTCCCCGGCCGCCGGCGACGCCACGCCCCCGACCCGTGCTCGACACGAAGGCCGTGGACGACTCTGTGAACGCCCACGCCGGCGACGTGAAGCGGTGCTACGACCGCGCGCGCCCAGCCCATCCCGGCCTCGCGGGCCGCCTCGACATGCACTGGACGATCGGCGGCGACGGCGCGACGCGGAACGTGACCGTCGAGAAGGACGCGCTCCACGCCGACGTCGTCACGTCGTGCATCGCGGCCCTGATTTCCACGTGGCGCTTCACCCCCGCGCCCGACGCCGCCGTCGAGATCTCGTTCCCCTTCGTCTTCCGGCCGGCGCCGTAAGCGTTTGCCACGCGCCTCGCGCGTGAGCGCTACGAGTCGAGCGCCGCGAGCGTGCCCGTGTAGCCGGGCATGCCGAAGCTCGTCGCGGGCACGTCCAGGTAGTTCGAGATCGAGGCGAGGAGCTGATTGTGCGGTACGCCCGTGTTGCCGCTCGACCAGTACGTGCCCGCCTTGCCGGCCCAGCTGCCGACCTTGACGGTGCGGCCCGCCTTGAGCGCGCCGCCCGCCGCGCCCACGAGGACGTACGGGATGTTGCTCACCGAGTGGAACGAGCCCTCGCTCATGTCGTTGCCCATGACGATGAGGCTGTTGTCGAGCATCGTGCCCGTGCCCTCGGTCGTCGCGTCGAGCAGGCCCGCGAGGTACGCGAGCTGCTGCATGTACCACGTGTCGATGATGGTCTTCTTCGCGTAGCCCGACGCGCCCTCGTGCGCGATGTTGTGCACCTCGCCGATCGCCATCGTCGTCGCGTCGTCGAGGTTGAGGAACGGCATCGTGTAGGGGCCGCTGCCGCCGTCGTCGGCCCACGACATCGCGACCGTGCGCGTGACGTCGCAGCGGAACGCCATCGCGACCAGATCGGAGAACGCCTTGACCTGATCCTGGTACATCGTGGGCGCGCCCGGGTCGGCCGGCATGCAGCTCGCGCCGCCCGTGCCCGCCGTCGCCGTGAGGCTGGTCTCGATCTGGCGGATCGAGTCGAGGTGCGCGCCGATCTTCGCCTTGTCGGCCGTGCCGCGCTTGGCGGCGAAGCCCGTGAGCTCGGGCACGAGGTAGTCGAGCACGCTCTTGCGGCGCGCCGTGAGCGCCGACATCGCGGAGCTCGGCATCGACGTGCTCGCGAACAGCGTCTGGAAGAGGCGCTGCGGCTGCGTCTCGCCCGTGTTCGGCGAGCCGTCGGCGCGGTAGCTCGTCGATTTTCCCTGCGCCGCGATCGTGACGAGCGGCACCGGCAAGTTGACCGTCTTCGCGATGGCCGTCGAGACCGCCTGATCGATCGAGGCGCCCGTAGCCGCCGAGTTCTGGCCGCCCAGGTTCATGTACGAGCCCGTGAACATCGTCGGGAACGAGAAGTGACCGTCGTAGGTGTGCCCACCGTCGAGCATCGTCTTGTAGTCGAGCCCCGCGACCATCGTGACCTTCGACTTGAGGCTCGCGAGCGGCATCATGATCGGGCTCGCCGTCGGATCGTCGCCCGGCGGATAGAAGTTCGGCTGCGCGACGCCGTTGCTCCAGGCGATCGTGATGAGGCGCTTGGGGAACGCGGCCGCGCCGTGCGCGCGCTCGCCGTCGAGCAGCGGCAGCAGCGCCGCGCTCGCCCCCACGCCACGCAGGAAGGTGCGGCGTGACAGCCGCGCGCGCGTCTTGCTCGTGCGAATGGCGCTCATGGCGTCTCCCCCGGTGAGAGGCTGCGGTATCGGAAGCTGCGCATGGTGGCGACGGCCGCGATCAGATCCTGGAGCGACGCCGCGTCGCCCGCGAAGGCAGAGGCCGTCGCCTGCAGCGAGGCGGCGTCGGCCGCCGTGTCGAGGCGCGCGAGCGCGTAGCGCGACCACTCGCCCGAGAAGCAGCTGCGCACCTGCGGGCTCTGCGCGAGCAGCGCCGTGAGGCCGATGGCGTCGTTGAAGGTCTGGTTCTTCCCGTCGAGCGTGATCGAGCCCGTCGCGTCGACGGGCAGGCCGTTGTCCATCGTGCGCCACTGGCCGATGCCGTCGTAGTTCTCGAAGGCGAACCCGATCGGATCCATCAGCGTGTGGCAGCCCCTGGCGCACGCGTTCTGGTCGTGCGTCTCGAAGCGCTGGCGCGTCGTGCCGCCCGCCGAGGCCGGCGCGGGCGGCGGAACGTTGGCGGGCGGCGGCGGCATCTGGTTGCACAGCAGCTTCGTGTAGACGAACTTTCCGCGCCGCACGGGGTTCGAGCCGTCGGCGTTGCCCGTGAGCGCGAGGAAGCTCCCCTGCGTCATGAAGCCCGCGCGCTGCGTGGGGTCCAGGCTCGTCTTCGTGAACGTTGTCCCCGACGCCTGCACGCCGTACTCGGTCGCGAGCGCGCCGTCGAGGTACGAGTAAGGCGCGCCCAGAAACGTCGCGAGGCGGCCGTCGCCGCCGAAGGCGACGTTCTGCACGAACGTCCTCGTCTCGTCGAGCATCGCCTGCATGACGGCGGGCGTGTAGCCCGCGTAGACCGTCGTGTCCTTCGTTCGCGCCGCGAGCCCGTCGAGCGCGA
>DATAZS010000070.1:0-5250 GCA_036271915.1 Polyangia bacterium | reverse complement strand
GGCAGGAGCGCGAGATCGTGTTCACCTTCGGTTCGGGCCGCGACACGAGCGACGCGCGCACGCTCCTGCACCGCTTCCGTGGCATGGGTCCGGCGCGCACGGCGCTCGCCGACGTGCAGGCGTACTGGACGCGCACGCTGGGCGCCGTCACCGTCGAGACGCCCGACGCGGCCCTCGACGTCCTCACGAACGGCTGGTTGCTCTACCAGGTGCTCGCGTCGCGCATGTGGGGCCGCAGCGGCTTCTATCAATCGGGCGGCGCGTTCGGCTTTCGCGACCAGCTCCAAGACTCGATGGCGCTGGCGTACGCCGAGCCCGCCGTGCTGCGCGAGCAGATTCTACGCGCGGCCGCACGCCAGTTTCGGGAGGGCGACGTCCAGCACTGGTGGCACCCGCCCGTGGGCCGCGGCGTCCGCACGCGGATCTCCGACGACTACCTGTGGTTGCCGTTCGCCGTGTGCCACTACGTGGACGCGCTCGGTGACACGGGGGTGCTCGGCGAGAAGGTCGGGTATCTCGAGGGGCGCGCCGTCAAGCCGGAGGAGGACAGCTACTACGATCTCCCGACGCGCTCCGAGGAGATCGGGACGCTGTACGAGCACTGCGTGCGCGCCATCAGGAACGGGCTGCGCATGGGCGCGCACGGCCTGCCGCTCATGGGCAGCGGCGACTGGAACGACGGCATGAACCTCGTGGGTGACGGCGGCAAGGGAGAGAGCGTGTGGCTCGCGTTCTTCCTGCACGACGTGTTGGCGCGCTTCGCGAAGGTCGCGGCGGCGCGCGACGATCGCGCGTTCGCCGACGAGTGTCTCGCCGAGGCCGCCAAGCTGCGCGAAAACATCGAGGCGCACGCCTGGGACGGCGCCTGGTACCGCCGCGCCTACTTCGACGACGGTCAACCGCTCGGCTCGGCCGAGAACGTCGAGTGTCAGATCGACTCGCTGCCGCAGAGCTGGGCGACGTTGTCGGGCGTCGGCGCGCCCGGGCGCGCCCAGCAAGCGCTCGACGCCCTCGACGCGCGGCTCGTCGATCGAACCGTGGGCCTCGTTCGGCTCTTCGATCCGCCGTTCGACGCGTCGGAGCTGAAGCCGGGCTACGTCAAAGGCTACGTGCCCGGCGTCCGCGAGAACGGCGGCCAGTACACGCACGCCGCCGTGTGGGCCGTCATGGCGTTCGCGGCGGCCGGCGATCGCGCGCGCGCCTGGGAGCTGTTCGGGCTCATCAACCCGATTCATCACGCCGATTCGGCGGCGGCCATCGCGACGTACAAGGTCGAGCCGTACGTCGTGGCCGCCGACGTGTACACGAACCCTCAGCACCTCGGGCGTGGCGGGTGGACGTGGTACACGGGCTCGGCCGGATGGATGTACCGGCTCGTCGTCGAGTCGTTGCTCGGCTTGCGCCTCGAGATCGACAAGCTGTTCGTGAAGCCGCTGCTGCCCGACGCGTGGGACGGCTTCAAGCTGCGCTACCGCTACCATCAGACGGTTTACGCCATCTCCGTTCGCAGGGTGGGACGTGGCGCGCAGGGGGAGATCCGGATGGCGTGCGACGGCGTCGCTCAGGCTGACCCCGTCATTCATCTGCAAAATGACGGCAAAGAACACCTCGTTCAGGTTGAAATGATCGTGGCCGACCTCAAGCTTGTGAAGGCATGAGCGACGAATCTCCGCCAAATGGTCCTGCCGCGAAGGCGAAGACGATCCTCGTCGTCGACGACAACGCCGATGTCGCCGAAGGGCTGCGAGAGGTGCTCGAGGGCGCGGGGCACACGGCCGTCGTCGCGACCGGTTCCGTCCAGGCGCTCGCGCTCGGCAGCGAGATCACGCCCGACGTCGTCATCTCGGACATCGAGCTGCCCGTCATGGACGGCTACGAGCTCGCGCTGCACCTGCGCGCGCGACCCGAGCTGTCGAACACCGTCTTCATCGCGCTGACCGGGTATGGTCAGGCTCACGATCCGCGGCACAGCCGCGAGTCGGGGTTTCAGCACCACCTCGTCAAGCCGGTCGACATCGATCGCTTGCTGAGGATCGTCGCCGGCGGCGCCTCCGCTTATTAGGGCGTGGCCCAGACGTCCGCGTCCGAAGGATCGGACTCGGACGAAGCTTCGGCTGAGTCGGCCGAGTCGGACGAAGGACGTTCTTGAGACTTCGCGGGAGCGGCGTCCGGCGTCGCGGCGATGAGCTCGCTCTCTTCGATGTAGCGCGCCCAGTTTCGGGTCGACCACGACAGGTCGAGGCCCTCGATCTTCCCCGCGTCCATGGACCACGCCAGGTTCCGAAGCTTGTCGAGGAGCATGCGCGACGCGATGCGCGTGCGCTCGGCGTCCGGTCCAGTCTGATGCAGGCGCACGCGCCCGACCCACGAGGCGATGCGCGCCGTGCAACGTCCCTTCGACAGGCTCGACAGCGCGGGGATCTCGTCCCGGATACGGTTCTCGAGCGCCTGGAGGCTGTCGTCGGGGGCTTGCTCGCGCGCTGGCACGGGGGCGGCAGCGACGATCGGCGCCACGGGCGCCGTCGGGCGCAGGATCGCGCGCAGACGCGCGAGCTCGGCGGCCCTGCGCTCGCTCTCCGGATCGACGGGCGGGAGCACCTTCGCGACGATCGCCTTGGGGGCCCGTCGACGTCGAGGCGCGGGCACGCGCGCCTCTTCGAGCTCGAGCGGTTGCGGCGTCGCCGTCGTCATCGACGTCGGTGCCGCGCTCACGCGAGCGCGCGGCGCGACGGCGACCTTCGCCAGATACTCCTCGGTGAGCTCCCGGGCGCGCGCCAAGGTCGCCGCTTCGATGGCGTCCTCGAGCTGCTGCACGACGTCTTCGACCAGAACTTCGATCTCCCGAGACCAGCGAGGTGACTGCATGCGACCTGCCCAACCTAGCGAAGTCCGCGTCAGGTTGCACGTCAGGAAAGCGCGATCGGGCTCATTTTGACAGGCTCTTCGCGATCCGCCTGATCTGGGCGCGGATGAATTGGCCCGGCTCGTCATCGTCGGTCGCGTGGGGCCAGAGCAGCTCGAGGTGCGAGCCCTCGATATTGATGGAGAAGGGCAGCGGCTTGGTCCTGAGGTGCGGTCGCGTCACGCGGATCTGCGCGGCGACGAGCGCGAGGATCGTCGCCAGCATCGCCGTGCCGTCGATGAGCGCGCCCAGGTTCGCGAAGCTGGACACCGAGCAGCGGACGCTCCGCGTCTTTTGAAACAGGTCTTCGACGACGCCGCGCAGATCGCCGTTGTAGGACACGATGACGTGGTCGCGCGCGAAGTACTCGGCCTCCGTGAGCGTGCGCAGCCGCGCGTGGCGCGGATCATAGAGGCACGTGAACCCTCCGTGCAGCAATCGCTCGCGCCGGATCGTCGCGGGCAGCTCGTCGGCGACGGTGATGGCGGCATCTAGCCCCGCGGCGAACGCGGCCGCGACTGTGCGGAACTGAACCGGGATCGCGACGAGCCGCATGGCGGGCGCCTCGCGCTCGAGCGCGCGCAGCAGCGGCGGCAGGAGCCACAGCTCGGCCGAGTCTGACAGGCCGAGGCGCAGCGTGCGATCGCTCGTCGCGGGATCGAAGCTCGTCGGCGCGAGGGCGGCGTCGACGAGCGCGCCCAGGTGCGGCGCGAGCGCCGCGCGGAGCCGCTCGCCGCGGCTCGTGAGCGCGAGGCCACGGCCGCTGCGCACGAAGAGGGGCGTCCCGATCGTCGTCTTGAGACGACGCAGCGCCGCGCTGACCGCCGGCTGCGTCAGGTAGAGGCGGCCGGCCGCCGCGGTCACGCTGCCGCTATCGGCGACGACGGCGAAGACGCGCAGAAGATTGAGGTCGAGATCTCTTCCATAAACGGTAGGCATGAGTCGCATACATCCTATTCGCTGGAACGCTGGGACGCGAATGCTCAGACTGAGGGCATGAAAACGACAGAGACGAAGATCGCGCTCGGCATCGCCGGGCCTCAGGTGTTCCCGTTCGCGCTCGGATGCATGGGCATGGGCGCGGGCAACATGTACGGCGGCGGCGACGAGGCAGAGGGCATCGCGACGATCCACGCCGCGCTCGAGCGCGGCGTGACCCTCATCGACACGGGCGATTTCTATTCGATGGGCAGAAACGAGCTGCTCGTCGGCAAGGCGCTCGCGGGCGGCCGGCGTGATCAGGCGCTGCTCAGCGTGAAGTTCGGCGGCCTACGCGGACCTGACGGCGCCTTCCTGGGCTACGACGCGCGGCCCGCTGCGACGAAGAACTTCCTCTCGTACAGCCTGTCGCGCCTCGGCGTCGATCACATCGACGTCTACCGTCCGGCGCGCCTCGATCCGGCCGTGCCCATCGAAGAGACCATCGGCGCGATCGCCGACCTGGTGAAGGCCGGCTATGTCCGCTACATCGGCTTGTCCGAGGTCGGTGTCGAGACCATTCGCCGCGCGGCGAAGGTGCACCCCATCTGCGACCTGCAGATCGAGTATTCGCTGCTGAGCCGCGGACCCGAGGCGAAGATCTTCCCCGCGCTCGCCGAGCTCGGCATCGCGACGACGGCGTATGGCGTGCTATCGCGCGGGCTCCTCACGGGGAGCGCGCCGACGGGTAAGGCCGACTTCCGCGCCCACTTGCCGCGCTTCGCGGGCGAGAACGGCGAGAAGAATCGCGCGCTCGCGCAGGCGCTCGCGCGGCTCGCCGCCGACAAAGGCGTCAAGCCGGCGCAGCTCGCCATCGCGTGGGTCCGCGCGAAGGCCGCCGCGCAGCACGTGACGCTCATCCCCACGATGGGCGCGCGCACGCGGACCCAGCTCGCCGATGCGCTCGCGGGGCTCGACGTTACGCTCTCGCCCGCCGAGGTCGCCGCGATCGAGGCTGCCGTGCCCGCGGCCCAGGTCGCCGGGACCCGCTACGCGGGGCCGGCCATGGCGACGCTCGACAGCGAGAAGTAGCGCGGAATTCGTGCGCCGCGGCGGCCTCCGCGTGCACAGGTTTCCGCGATGAGGGAGACTGCACGACATGGCCGCTGAGCTTTCGGACGCGTTGGTGTTCTTCGGGGCGACGGGAGATCTGGCCTTCAAGCAGATCTTCCCCGCGCTTTCAGCCTTGGTTCGCAAGGGCGCGCTCAACGTGCCCGTGATCGGCGTTGCGCGGTCGGGCTCGCTCGACGAGCTCCGCGCGCGCGCGCGCGCGAGCCTCGAGCAGCACGGCGGCCTCGATCGCGAGGCGTTCGACAAGCTGGCGTCGCTCATGCGCTACGCGAAGGGCGACTATGCCGATGCCGCGACCT
>DATAZS010000069.1:0-5909 GCA_036271915.1 Polyangia bacterium | reverse complement strand
GACAAATCCCGCCTCGCTGGGGCGAGCTCGATTCGGCGAGGCGGTATCAACGCGTATCTCCCTGCCCTCGGCCGGGAGACATCGCGACAAATCCCGCCTCTTCGACTGATTTTCCCTAATCTTTACGTAGGCATGGCCGTTTCCGCCGACCCGTAAGGACGATTCATCGGACGATTCGACCTCGGCGGGCAGCGGCGGGAAGACGTCGCCAAAGCCTTCGCGTACCGCTTCGGCGTCGCGGATGTAGCCCTCCGTCGTCGTGAATGCCTTGTGCCCGGCGCGTTGCTTGATCTGGAGAGGGCCGTCCCCGCGGATCGCGAGCCACGTAAGCCCGGTCGCGCGGAGATCGTGGAAGCGCAGCCGCTTGCGGGTGCGGTCGTTCGCATGCAGCTCCGCCCGGTTGACGCCTGCGGCGAGCAGGTGCCGCCGAAGCATGGGCGCGAGGTGCTTCTCGGTCGGCATGTGCGGCACGACGGAACCGACGCCGCCGGCCGCCGTGTACATGCGTCGGAGCATCGGCAAGAGCGTCGGCTCGATGGCGAAGCGGCGCGCCGCCATTCCCTTCGTCGAGCTGACGACGCCGTCGTCATCGATCGTGCGATGGATCAGCACGAGACCGTGGTCGAGATCGACGTCTTCCCACGCGAGGCCGCGCACCTCGGCGGCGCGTGAATAGAGGTAGGTCGAGATCGCGTAGACGCGCCGCCAGGGGACCGGGATCGCCGCGCACGACATGAGCGCCAGAAACTCGCTCGGGAAGAGGTACGCCTTCGCCTTGTCTTCGCCGCGGTCGGGTGGACGCACGCCAAGCGCCGGGTTCTCTCGCAGCGTGCGCAGGCTCCGATCCTTCGCCGCGCACGCGTCCGAGAACGCCTTCGAGACCAACGCCCACACATTGCGCGCCGACCGCCACGCGAGCTCCCCGCTGACGATCCTGCCGTCGAGTGCCTCGACCAGCGCCTCGACGTCATCGCGCGTGATCGTCGTCATCGGCTTGCCGGTGAACGCGGGCGTGATCCACTTGCGCAGGCGACCCCGATCGTCGGCAACCGTGGTGTGCCCCTTCGCCTCGCGCGACTTGCACCACCGCTCCGCCCACGCCTCGAACGTCTCGCCTTCGGTAGGAGGTGCGCCCGGCTTCGGCTTCTCGACGGGTTCGAGTTTCTCGATCGCGTACCGCTCCGAGTAGTGCGCCGCCGTCTCACGGGCGCGCGCTTCGGCCTGCGGGCTCTTCGGCGACGGGTCGAGGTGGATCCATGGCCGCTTCCCGGCGTTCGTCGTGACGCGCACCTTGTAGTGGCCCTGCGCCTCGTTCGCGCCCGCGGCCACGTACTCGACCGTCCCGGTGCGGGGCTTCGTCCTGCGCGCCGCCACGGCTACTTCGCCGCCTTCCGCGCGCGAGGGGCGCGCTTCGCGTCGGCCGCGGGCTCGACCCCGAACAGCTCGCGGTGGCGCTCGCGGATGAACATGCGCACGACGTCGCTCGCGCTGACGCCGTAGTGCTCGGCGATCGCGTGGAGCTTCGCGACCTCGGTCGGTGCGATCCGGCAGTTGAAGTAGGTGGTGCGCGTCTCGGTCGACGTCGTCATGACGTGTAGTGTAGCGATCGTGACGACGTCGTGCAACGCGCGCGGCGTCACTTCCGCTTCTTCTTCTCGTCTTTCTTCTCATCTGGCTTCGACTGTTTCTTCTTGTCGTGCGCGTTCTTGTCTTGTCCCGATTCGTGGTCCTTTTCGTCCTTCGCGTGCGGCTTCGCCTTGTCGCCCCCGGTTCGGCTGTGCTTCTCGTCCGGTTCGCCGTCGCCATCATCATCCGCGTCGTCGGTCGCCTTAGCGGGCTCGTACGGCTTGAAGCCGAACCAGGCCACCGAGCATCGGTCCTCGACATGTACATGCCCCTTTGCTGGCACTGCGCCCACGACGAGGACGTCGTTCGCCGTGACGAGCAACCGACTCCCGTGCAACGGTGAGGCGGTGTCCACGAACCACTCGATCGCGCCGGTGTCCGCGGACTTCGCGCCGACCGAGGCCTCGCCGCCGCACGGCCCCGTAGCCACGACGTCCGTTACGATGAACGGCCCACGCTGCGCCGCCTTGCAGAATGCCTCGAGGGTCGATTCGCCGTCGCAGCGCTCGTGCGCGCCCGTGGTGGGTCGGACGGTTCCGAACAGGAGGCGCGCAGGATCGCTATCGGCTGTGAACGCACGTTCTGGGCCTTGAGCCTTGGGCGCCGCGGCCGGGCGCGTCTGCGTCTCCGAGGATTTCTCGTTCGGTTCCTTCTGCTTGAGCGGCTCGTTCGCCCCTGGCGAGAGCAGGTCGGCAAGCTCGCGGATCGAGTCCCCCTTGTCGCCAAGCCCCGGGAGGTCGGCCAACGCCTTCAACGCGACCGCGAACTCGCGCATCTTCTTCGGATCGTTCTTCGACGCCGCGCTGACGACCTTGCCCTTCGCCGTCTCTTTCTCCCCCTCGAGGTAGTCGATCACCCCGTCGGCGAGATCGTCGCAGCCGCGAAGCCCTGCGCTCTGGCACTTGCTCACGACGGGCGGCTTGACGACGAGCGACAAGCCGCCACAGCCGCATGCCCACGCGATGAGGACCACCCCTCCCGCCCGAACCAAACGTTCTAGAACTACACGCATGTCTTGACCCTCCCGTGCGCACGACGAGGCGCGCCATTCGCCACGGCATCACACTGGGTGCTACCCGTCAACGGGTCGGTGCGTGCGGGGCCACGCGTTGTGCCCGTCGCGGGGTCGCAAGGCTGGGCGATCGGCGTGTGGCCGCGAAAGGCCTTGGTCTGCCCCTCGTCCTCACGGCGCCACCGAGCGCGTCCACGAGCGAGGAGGACACGTGTGTGTCTACCATCGGCGGCCCGCTGCGCCCCGGCGTCGACCGCCGTGGTCAGCACGGCGCGAAGCCCCGCCGCGTGCACGCTGCCGTCGCGCACGACCTCTCCCCCCACGGTGTGCACGACGGCGGGCACGGCGCCGAGGGTGCGGCCGGTGCGCACGTGGAGCACGCCGGCGTAGTCGGGCGGCGGGCGATACGACGACGCGCGCCAGAGGGCCGCGACGCACGCGCTCGCGACGTCGCCGTGTCCGCCGCTCGCGCGACGCTGCGACGAGATCGCGAGCCCGCCGCCCGAGGTCGGCTTCGCGACGACTGCCTTTAGCTGCGCGAGCAAGCGCGCGTGGTTCGGCAGCTTCACCTTGCCCTCGCGGAGGAGCGAGCGCGCGGCGACGTACTGCGCCGCCTTGCCCTCGGCTCCGTTCGGCAGCGCGACGAGCCCGAGGCCGTGCCGCGCGAGGAGCTCGCGCACGCTCTCGGAGTAGTGGAGGTCCGCCGCGATGCTCGTCGCGCCGTAGCGCTTCGCGACGAGCGCGAACGCGTCGACGACGGCGCTCGGTTGGAGCGGCGCGCCCTTCGAAGGCCGGAGCTCGTGCACGTCGGCGACGACGACGACGGGCCCCACGCGTTGCGCCACGACGATCGACGAAGCGTCCGAGCGGAACCCAAAGTCGGCGCCGACGAACACGACCGCGCTCGGGTCGGGCGGCATCGGCAGCGGGACGTCGTGCAACGCGGCCGCGACCGTCTGCGGGTCGAAGAACGACGACGCGCCCGACGCGAAGAACGTCCCGTCGTACTCGCGCGCAGCGTTGTCGGGATCGCGCACGCGCTCGAGGGCGACGCGGGCGCGCAGGATCACGTCGTCGCGCATCGCGAGCGTCGGCGCGTGGCAGACGATCGCGGAGCGCGGCGCCCCGAACTGCGCCGCGTGGAGCTCATACAGCAAACCCTCCTCAGCCCACGGCGTCGACGCGATGACGAGCTGCCCGCCCGCCACGATGCGGGGCAAGAGCGCGCGGTACAGCTCCGCGTCGTTCACGATCGCGGACTCGTCGCGGAAGAACGCGGCTTCGTCGAGCACGGCGCCGAGCAGCGTGCGGCCGCGCACGGCCGAGCCGCCGCGCGTCGCGGGGAGGCACTCGACCGACACCTCGCGGCCGTCGCGTGCGAGCACGAAGCCGTCAGCGGATTCGCCGATCACGCATCGGCGGATCCGATCGTCGGCTTTCGCGTGGCCCTTCGCGAAGCTGAGGCACTGCCGCGCGAGACGGAGATCGGGCGCGACGATCACGACGAACGCCTGCTCGCCTGGCGCGAGGCCGTCGACGGGAACCGTCAGCGCGAGGTGAAGTGCGCGGAGCGCGCAGAAGAGCGACGTCTTCCCGGCGCGCGCGCCGCATACGAACACGGCCGTGCTCCGCGCCTCGGGCGGCACAGTCGCGACCTCGCCGAAGATGGCGCGCGCGGTGTCCGCGTCCTCGCCGTCGAAGTCGCGCGGGTCCACGCCGTCGAACGCGACGGCGGCGGCGACGCGCTGACCGCGCGAGAGCTTCACGCGAAGGCGCTCGGCGAACGCGAGGAAGGTCGCGGCGCGGCTCACGCGAGCGGCTCCTCTCCCGGGGCGAGCGCAGCGCGCGGGCGGCTGGGCTGCTCGTCGTCGTCGCGCCACGGGACGGGCTCGGATCGCTTCCCCTCGCCGCCAACCGCGGCGTCGCGCCGGCGGTCGATCGGTTGCTCCCGCTTCCCGCCGGATTGCACGCCGGCACCGCGCCGCTCGAGGCCCTCGCGTGGGTCCGCGCGAACCAAGCGCAGCTGCGGTGGGACGACGACGCGGGCCGGTTTGCGTCTCCGCCGTCAGCTCACGGCGTCTGCCCGTAGCTCTCGATCCTGCAGTCGGGGAGCGCGGCGCGGAGTTCGGCGACCACCTCGGGCGCGAGGCGATTTTGGCCGACGTCGAGCCAGCGCAGCGACCGCGGCAGCGCAGCGACGTCGATCACCCTCGGCGTCCGCCACGCCGGCTGCGGATGGGCCGCCTGACCGGCCGTGAGGCCGTCGATCCGCCTGCCAGACACGACGTGCCTGGTCTCGAGACGAGGCCGCCGACGAGCACAGCATCTGCGACGTCAGAAAATCCCCACTCCTCCCTCGACCTCCACGTGACGTAGCACCGCCGGCACCAGCGGCCTCAACGCGTTGCGGATTGCCGACCAGTCACCTAGGCGGGGCGTCACGTCGTGCACCTCGTCCTCGATCGGGCCACGCGCGCCGTGACGGCCGAGCACGCCCACGCCCTGCGCTGACGTCACGCGACCGCGCTCGGCGAACGCGCCGCAGGGCTCGCTCGACATCCTCGGCGCGTCGACGATCGCGAGCAACGAAGCGCCGCGGGGCAGGGCGGGATCGCCGCCTACTTGCACGGCGCGCTGCCGCCAGCGGGCAGCAGCGCGAAGTCCTTGACGAACATCGACAAGATCGGATGCGGCCAGCTCTCCGTCGTCATGAGCTTCGCGCGCACGGGGCACGCGCTCGTGTGGAGGGGCGCCGGCCGGTCGGGGACCTGCATCTCCGTCGTGTAGGTCACGGCGCGCGAGAACCCGCTCTCGACGATGAGCATCATCATGTCGCCCTCTTGCTTGAACGAGATCGTCAATGTGTCCTTCGCTTGCGGCGCGAACGGGACGCGGTGCACGTGCACGAGGCGATCGCCCTGGACCGTCCCGGCGACCGTGAACGCCTCGCCAGGCTGGATCTGAATGACGTCGTGATCGACGTACTTCGACGCGGGCATCGCCCTATCCACCGCGGGGTGCGCGCCGTTGCCGCGCAGGTGAAGCGTGACGGCGGGGCGCCGCTCGGGCTCGGCGGAGGCGCGGTCCGCCGCCCTCTTCGACGAGCCGGCGCCTCCGGCGCTCGCGCGTGGCGCCGGATCACCGCGGCCCTTGGCGCCGCAGCCGATCACGAGGAGCGCGACGGTCGCGAAGGACAGGAGTCGACGCGCCACCGTCGAATCCACGATGGGAACACCGATGGTTCGAGTCACGGCGCCCTCTTCGCCGCGTG
>DATAZS010000068.1:0-7689 GCA_036271915.1 Polyangia bacterium | reverse complement strand
GGTTCCGCGAGCGCCCAACCGCCGAATAGATCCGTCCGCCGCGTGATGCGTCTGGGAGGGCATGCGCACCCTCCATGCTTCGATTGTCTCGGCCCTCATCTTGCCCGCCGTCGTCTCCCTCGTCGGCGTGGCCGCCGCGGCGCCGCCCGTGAGCCCCACGCGCGTCCTCGCCGAGGCCGCCGCGCGCGAAGGGCACAACGAGACGTACCTCGCGAGCGGCACGACCGACTCGACCGACGTCGATCCCGCGGCCGACCGTTCGCTCGCGCCGTACCTCTATGTCGCGGGCGGCGATCCGACGACGGAGCGCTTGCCGCTGCGCGAGACCTCGGCGCACGTCGACATCTCGGGCGTCATCGCCCACGTCACCGTGCGCCAGGTCTTCGAGAACGGCGGCGCCAAGCCCATCGAGGCCATCTACGTGTTCCCCGCGTCGACGCGCGCCGCGGTCCACGGCATGCGCATGAAGATCGGCGAGCGCCTCGTCGAGGCGCACATCGATCGCCGCCAGGCCGCGCGCGAGAGCTATGAGGCGGCACGCGCCCAAGGCCGGCGTGCGTCGCTGCTCGAGCAGGAGCGGCCGAACGTGTTCACGATGAACGTCGCCAACATCATGCCGGGCGATCACATCGAGGTGCAGCTCGACTACTCCGAGCTGCTCGTGCCCGAGGAGGCCGTCTACGAGTTCATCTTCCCGACGGTCGTGTGCCCGCGCTACACGGGCGGCGCCGATGCGCGGAAGGACGCGTGGATGGCGAACCCGCACCTGCCGGCCGGCGCGCTGTCGCCGACGCGCTTCGATCTCGGCGTGCACCTCGAGACGGGCGTCGGCCTCAAGGAGATCTCGTCGCCGTCGCACGCGATCACCGTCGCGTACGCGTCGGCGAACGTGGCCGACGTCAAGCTGCGCGATGAGAGCGGCGGCAACCGCGACTTCGTGCTGCGCTACCGCCTCGCGGGCGACAAGATCGAGTCGGGGCTGCTGCTGTCGCCGCGCGGCGCCGACGGCGACGGCTACTTCGCGCTCATGATGGAGCCGCCGCAGCGCCCGGCGCTCGCGCAGATCCCGTCGCGCGAGTACATCTTCCTGCTCGACGTCTCGGGCTCGATGCACGGCTTCCCGCTCGACACGGCGAAGGCGCTCATGCGCCGCCTGCTCGGCCAGCTGCGCCCCACCGATCACTTCGACGTCGCGCTGTTCTCGGGCGCGAACTACGTCATGAGCCCCGGCGGCTCCGTGCCCGCGACGGCCGCGAACATTCGCGACGCCATCGATCTCGTCGAGCGCCAGCACGGCGGCGGCGGCACGGAGCTCATGGGCGGCCTGCGCGGCGCCTACGCGATCCCGCGCGTCACGCGCGCGACGTCGCGCACGGTGGTCGTCGTCACCGACGGGTACGTGGGCGTCGAGGCCGAAACCTTCCGCTTCGTGCGCGAGCGCCTCGGCGACGCGAACCTCTTCGCGTTCGGCATCGGGACCAGCGTCAACCGCGCGCTCATCGAGGGCCTCGCGCGCGCGGGCCGCGGCGAGCCGTTCGTCGTGCTCGACCCCGGCAAGGCGCCCGCGCAGGCCGATCGCCTGCGCGCGTACATCGAGGCGCCCGTGCTCACGCACGTCGGCGTCGCCTTCGAAGGCTTGCACACGACCGAGATCTCGCCGCCGCAGCTCCCCGACCTGCTCGCGCGTCGACCGCTCGTGCTCTTCGGCAAATACCAAGGCGAGCCGGGCGGTCAGGTGCGCGTCACGGGCTTCGCGGGCGGCGGCGCGCCGTTCTCGCAGGTGCTGCCCGTGCGCGCGAGCGACGCGCGTCCCAGCAACGCGGCCCTGCGCTGGTTGTGGGCGCGCAGCTGGGTCGCGACGCTCGAGGACGAGCGCGCCATGGGCGGCGGCCAGCCCGTCGAGGATGCCATCACCGATCTCGGCCTACGCCACAGCCTGCTCACGCCGTTCACGTCGTTCGTCGCCGTTGACCACGAGATCGTCAACACGACGGGACAGTCGACGCCCGTGCGCCAGCCGCTGCCGATGCCGGCGGGCGTGTCGAACCTCGCCGTCGCCTCGGCACCCGCTGTTGAAATGAAAGCTGAGGAAGCGAGCTTCGGCGCGGGCGGCCTCGGGTTCGGCCTGGGCAACGGCAACGGGGCGACTGGTCGCGCGCGCTCTCTCGCCATGCCAGCGCCCGCCTCTCCACCGCGCGCGCAGCGCATGAGGAAGGTCCGAGCCGAGGATGCGCCCACGGGTGACCTCGTGCGAGAAGAGGGCGCCGCTCGTGACGAGAAGGACGCCACACACGCCGTCGTCGTGCGCGCGAGCGTCGTCTCGACGACGCCCCTCGATCTCGCGACGCCTGAGCGGCTCCGCGCGGCGATCGAAGCGCGCCTCGCGACGCTCGTCTGGCCGGCGACGACGCCGACGGGCCTCGTCACGCTGCGGCTCGAGGTCGACGCCCGCGGCAACGTGACCTCGATCGAGCGGGTGAGCGGCGACACGAACGTCTCGGCGACGCTCATCCGCGGACTGGGTGGTCTGAAGAGCGACGCGAAGGCCACGAAGGAGCACAGGGCGGGGACGTTGCTCGTGACCGTTCGGATCGCGAATTGACGCTAGAAGTCGCCTGATTCTAGTGGGCACGGCTCCCCGGCGCGCTCTAAAATGGTAGGCGCCGCCGCCTTTCGATGGGGAGCTGATGACATGTGCCCAGTGAGACCCACGCGCGATCGTGAACGTGGCGCCATCGCCGTTTTGATGGCGCTCGTGCTGACGGCGGTCATGTACTTCGCCGCGATCGGCTTCGATCTGACGTACATCCGGCTCGCGAAGCTCGAGATGTCGAACGCCACCGACGCCGCGGCGCACGCTGCCGCGGTCGCGTTGAGCGCGACCGGCGATCAGAGCGCTGCGACAGCGGCGGCGATCAGCGTCGCGGGCAAGAACTACGTCCTCGGGAGGTCCGTGGTCCTCACGAGCGCGGATCTCGTCTTCGGCGCGTACAACTTCACGTCCAAGACTTTCACCGCCGGCACGACGCCCTCGACGGCGGTGCGAGTCATCGGTCACTCCGTGAGCGGCGGCGACGGCTTCGTGAACTACACGTTCGGTCGCATCTTCGGGTTGACCGACGCCAACGTCACCCAGAACGCGACGGCCGCCTCGATGAACCGCTACTTCCAGATCGAGCTGGAGACCTCCGACGGTTGGCTCTGCGAGATCGACAACGCCGCGAGCGCGGCAGTGCAGCTGCTGACCTATCTCAACAGCTCATCGGGCTACCAGGGCGACTGGATCGGACTCGATGTCTTCACGGGCATGAGCAAGCAATTTTCGCCGCTCATGAACGTGAGGCAGAACTACAACACGGGTGCGAACCTCCTGAACCTGTGGACGCCGGACACGACGACGCTCGGAACTGCAGTGGGCAATCCTCCCTACACCGCGGCGACGATGCCGGCCGCTATGCAGACAAAGGGAATCGCCGTCTGTAGCAAAGCCAACGCGATCACTCCGGCGGTCGCCTACGAGGGCACGTTCGTCGGTGTGTCGCCGCAGCCATCGATCGCGACCGGCGCCGGGAACTTGATCCAATGGCCCGGCGGATATCGGCAGTGCCCCGATTCGAGCACGGGGGCGTCGATCGCCCCTACGGCACAACAGTTCCCCTTTCCGAATCACCCGATGTCGATCGCAAAGCTGAACTGTTCCGATGGTGGCCCCACGGGCCTTTACGCGGGTACCGACATGGGGGCGGCGATTACCGCGGGCACCAACGAGCTGTTGGCGGTGGGCCTGAAGAACGAGCCGAGAACGCTGATCTTGATCACGGACGGCGTCCCGATGGCGTGCACGGGGATCGGCGGCGGTGGCTTGTGTGGACACACATACAGCGCCGACAAGGTGATTCCTCCGGCCAACTCGGGCCTGACCACCAGTTCACCTTGGAACCCCTGCTGCGCCGGTGGGCTCAGCTGTGGAAGCTCGTTCACAGTCACGGATGCAAAGGGGAACTCGACCTCCTACGGAAATGGTGCTTGGGACGACCACAATCCAGGGATGACGACGAACGGGGATAAAGCCTGCACTGCCGCCCACAGTCTCGCGCAAGCTGCGGTTACCGCGGCTGACGTCGCAGACGCGAATGGCATCGACCTCTACGTCATCGGATTCTTCGTCGACGCGGCGACTGGCGGGATCGGCACTGGCATCGCGCCGGACTTCGCGTCGAGTCTGGTTCGCGGCAAGGGCACGGCCACGATCACGAATAACAGCGCGGCGATCGCGGGCATTCTGAAGAACATCCCCGGCCAGGTTCCTGTGGCGATCGTTCGCTGACGGGCTCGCGGTGGTTCGCTACTGCTGAAGCTCGAACATCATCGTGAGGCTGTAGGTCATGTTGTTTTTCGGCAGCGGGACGAAGTTGATCAGCGGCGTGAACGTATAGGTCCCGTTCAACGTCAGCGTCTTCGTTGGGAACGAGCCAGCCGTCGAGGTCGTGAAGCTGCTCGTCCCCGTCAGGCCGGCCTGAGTCAGGTCCGCCGCGGCGCGCGCCTTCGCGACGGAAGCGCAGTCGTTCGGCGAGGTCGTGATGGTCTGAGAGATGACGACGCCCGCTCGCAGACCGTCGCGGACCGCGGACGTCAGCGTGAAGCGCTGATAAAAGTACCAGCCGTAGTCGATCGTGCCGAAGACGATCGCGCAGAAGATGGGCAGCACGAGCGCGAACTCGACGGCCGCGCTGCCGCGTTCGAGGTTGCGTCGCGCGCGGCGCGAAACGCCGATTCCCAGCATGAAAACAGTGTCGCACAGCGCGCGGTCAAAAGCAGCCGGCGTGGGCTTGATTGCGGCGCGAAACGCAGCCGCGTGTAGGCGTTTCGGCCACCCGTCGCGCGCATCCGGCCCGCGCGCGACGCGTAAGAGCCGGCTACAATGACGCCGTTCGATGTCTGCGCGCCGCCGAGCTCTTGCACTTTTGATCGCGACCCTGGCGTTCGCTGGTCGCGCCGCGTCGGCGAGCGCGCAGGACCCGCCGGCCGCGCCGCCCGCGCCCGACGCCAAGGCTGAGCCAGCTCCCGGCCCGCGCGAGCCGCTCGCGGGCTTCGCGGGAGAGCGGGCGTTTTTGCGCACGCCCAGCAACGAGATCGTCCTGTTCCCGAGCGCGCTCTTGCAGGTGGGCGGCGCGTTCTTCCCGCAGCAGCAGTACGACCTGCGCAGCGGGTTCTACCTGCACCGCGCGCGCGTCGAGCTCGCGGGCTGGATGGGGCCGATGTTCTACTTCGACGTCGCGGGCGACTTCGCGCCCAACTCCGATCCCGCGTCGACGGCGGCGCACCCGCCCACGGACGCCTACGTCGCGTTCGCGCCCGCCGACGACGCGTTCATCCTGCAGGTGGGCCAGTTCGACGCGCCGTTCTCGCTCGAGAACCGCACGCTCGAGGCGTACACGCCGTTCATCGCGCGCTCGCTCGCCGTGCGCACGCTCGCCGTGCCCAACAACAAAGATCTCGGGCTCATGGTCCACGGCACCGACGCCGCGCGCACGGTCTACTATTCGGGCGGCATCTTCAACGGCGACGGGCCGGGCATCCGCAACGCCGACAACCAGGTCGACTTCATCGGCCGCGTCACCGTCGCGCCGCTCGCGCGCTCGTCGATTCAGCTGCTGCACGACATGTCGCTGGGCGCTTCGGCTTGGTACGGCCAACACGTCGCGGGGCTGCCGTTCACGCCGCAGACGACGCCTGGTGGCTTCGTGTTCTTCGATCCGACCTGGGTCACGGGCCAGACCGGGGCGACGACGCTCGACCTGCGACAGAATGGCTCGACGCTCACGCTGGGCGGCGAGCTCAGCCTGCCCATCACGCACGAGGTCGGCCTGCGCGTCGAGGGCTTCTTCAAGAAGCAGAAACTGGGCGAAGACAGCGTCGCCGCCGACGGCACGACATCGACGCTGGGACAGGCGACGCTGCAGGCCGTCGCCGGCTATGCAGAGGCGTGGCTGTGGCTCATGGGCGACGACCGGCAGCTACCGCGCCCCGGCTACGAGCTGCCGACGCGCCTCGGCCGCCTCGCCGAGCCGTCGACCGAGCACGGCCTCATGGTCACGGCGCGCGGAGAGCTGCTGAAGGAAGATCTCACGAGCACGCAGACACAGCTCGCCGATCGGAACCTGGCGACGACGCGCATGGTGTCCGCGTCGCTGGCCTTGAACTACTGGTACGGGCGGCGCGTGCGCGCGTCGGTGAACTACGTGCTCAACCTCCTGTCGGGGACGACGGAGAACGTCACGACGACGCTCGCGACCGACGGAAAGTCGGAGCAGGAGCTGCTGCTGCTGCTCGCGATGGGCCTCTAGGGACCAACGCGCGACGCCGATCGACACGGGCGTCCAGGTCGGCTATACACGCCGCCTATGAGGCTGCTCCCGCACGACGCGTCCTTCTTCGCGCACTTCGAAGCACAGGGGAAGAAGACCGTCGAAGGCTGCCGCGCCTTCCTGCAGATGATCGACGACCCGACGGGGCTCGAGGCGAAGGCCGAGCGCGTCAAGCGCATCGAGCACGAGTGCGACGACATCACGCACGCCGTCGTCGAGAGCCTGCACAAGACGTTCATCACGCCCATCGATCGCAACGACATCTATCGGCTCATCACGAAGATGGACGACATCATGGACATGGTCGAGGCGGCGGCCGACCGCCTCGCGCTCTACGACATCCCCAAGATGACGAACGAGGCGGGCGAGCTCGCGCGTTGTCTCGTGAGCAGCGCCGAGCACGTCCTCGGCGCCGTCGCGGGCATCAAGGATTTGAAGAAGCCGAGCGGCATCCTCGAGCACTGCGTCGAGATCAACCGCCTCGAGAACGTCGCCGACAACATCCTGCGCACGGCGCTCGCCAAGCTCTTCCGCGAGGAGAAGGACCCGATCTCCGTCATCAAGTGGAAGGAGATCTACGAGACGCTCGAGGCGGCGACCGATCGCTGCGAGGACGTCGCGAACATCATCGAGGGCGTCGTCCTCGAGAACAGCTGAACCGACCTTATGGGCATAGTCATCGCGATCGTCGCGATCGCGTTGGTGTTCGACTACATCAACGGCTTTCACGACGCCGCCAACTCGATCGCCACGATCGTCTCGACGCGCGTGCTCACGCCCCGTCGCGCCGTCGCGTGGGCCGCGTTCTTCAACTTCATCGCCTTCGTGATCTTCCCGCTGCACATCGCGCACACGGTGGGCAAGGGCATCATCGATCCCAAGATCGTCGACGACGCCGTGCTCATTGGCGCGCTGGGCGGCGCCATCGTGTGGAACCTCATCACGTGGTGGTACGGGTTGCCCAGCAGCTCGTCGCACGCGCTCGTGGGCGGACTGCTGGGCGCGGGCATCTCGAAGGGCGGCCTCGCCGTCGTGCAGACGGCGGGCGTGACGAAGGTCGCGGTCTTCATCATCGTGTCGCCCGTGCTCGGCATGGTGCTCGGCGGGTCGATGATGGTGCTGGTCTCGTGGGTGCTAAGGCGATCGACGCCCGGACGCGTCGACCGCTGGTTCCGTCGGCTGCAGCTCGTGTCGGCCGCGGCGTTCAGCCTCGGTCACGGCGCGAACGACGCGCAGAAGACCATGGGCATCATCCTCGCGCTGCTCATCGCCAAGGGCTACGTCGCCGCGAACGCCGAGGTGCCGATCTGGGTCATCCTCG
>DATAZS010000067.1:0-9563 GCA_036271915.1 Polyangia bacterium | reverse complement strand
TATAGCTGACGATGCGGAACGGCGACACGATGGCGGTCACTCGCGCGGCCACGGAACGGCGGGGCGTTGTGGTAGGTTCTTCAGCCCCATGCGTTTCGTCCCCGACCGCCCCGGCTTCGAGGAGCTGGCCCGCCGCGGCCGCCTGGCCTTCGTCTACAAAGAGATCCTCGCCGACGCGGACACGCCCGTCTCGGCCTACGCGAAGCTCGGGCGTTCACCCTATTCGTTCCTGCTCGAGAGCGTCGTGGGCGGCGAGAAGTGGGCCGCGTACAGCTTCGTGGGCGTGCGGCCGCGCGCCGTCATCCGCGCGCGCGGCGAGGACGTCGAGATCCTCACCCCGCAGGGTGACCAATTCGTCGTCACCGAGCGCATCAAGGCGAAGGAGCCCGTGCGCTTCCTCGATCAGTACCTCGCCAAGCTGTCGCCGGCCGTGCCGCCGGGGCTGCCGCGCTTCTTCGGCGGCGCCGTGGGCTGGCTGACGTACGACATCGTGCGCAGCTTCGAGCGCCTTCCCGCGACGAAGCCCGACGATCTGGGCCTGCCCGAGCTCTGCTTCGCGATCACCGACACCGTCGTGATCTTCGACAACCTGCGCGGCACGCTCAAGGTCGTCGCGGCCGCCGACGTCGGGGAGGGTGTCGATCTCGATCAGGCCTACGCCGACGCGTGCGCGCGCATCGACGGCGTGCTCGAGCGGCTCGCGAAGCCCGCGGCGCGGCTGCGCCCGCTCGATCCCGAGCCGCCCACGGGCATGGCGCCGCCGAAGTCGACGGTGACGAAGGAGACCTACGAGGCGGGCGTGCGCCGCATCCAGGAGTACATCCTCGCGGGCGACGCCTTCCAGGTCGTGTACTCCCAGCGCTTCCAGATCCCGCGCGGCGACGTCGATCCGTTCGACGTGTACCGCGCGCTGCGGGTCACGAACCCGTCGCCGTACATGTTCCACCTCGAGTTCCCCGAGGCCGTCGTCACGGGGGCGTCTCCGGAGGTGTTGGTGCGCATGGAGAACGGCCACGTCGAGGTGCGTCCCATCGCGGGCACGGCCCGGCGTGGCGCGACGCCCGAAGAGGACGCGCGCCTCGAGGCCGAGATGCGCGGCGATCCGAAAGAGGTCGCCGAGCACGTCATGCTCATCGACCTCGGACGCAACGACGTGGGCCGCGTGAGTGCGCCCGGTACGGTGCGCGTCACGGAGACGATGGTGACCGAGCGCTACTCGCACGTCATGCACCTCGTGTCGAACGTGCGCGGCCAGGTCGCGCCCGGCACGCGGCCCGGCGACGTGCTGCGGGCGTCGTTCCCCGCGGGCACGCTCTCGGGCGCGCCCAAGATTCGCGCCATGGAGATCATCGAAGAGTCGGAGCCGTTCCGCCGCAACCTGTACGGCGGCGCCGTGGGCTACATCTCGTACGACGGCAACCTCGACACGGCGATCGCGATCCGCACGCTCGTCACGAAGGGCGATACGATCTACGTGCAGGCGGGCGCGGGCCTCGTCGCCGACAGCGTGCCGGCCTCCGAATACGCCGAGTGCCACAACAAGGCGCGCGCCGTCTTCTCGGCCGTCGAGATCGCGCGCCGCGCGAGCGGGGACAAGTAGCCATGTTGCTCGTCATCGACAACTACGACTCATTCACCTACAACCTCGTCCAGTACCTGGGCGAGCTCGGGCAGGACGTCCGCGTCGTGCGCAACGACGAGATCGCGGCCGCCGACATCGGCGCGCTCGCGCCCTCACACATCGTGATCTCGCCGGGGCCGTGCACGCCCAACGAGGCGGGCATCAGCCTCGAGACGATCAAGCTGTGGTCGGGGAAGATCCCGATCTTCGGCGTGTGCCTCGGGCATCAGTCCATCGGGCAGGCCTTCGGCGGCAAGATCGTGCGCGCCGCGCGCGTCATGCACGGCAAGACGTCGAAGATTTTCCACGACGAGAAGGGCGTCTTCGCGGGGCTGCCGAACCCGTTCGAGGCGACGCGCTACCACTCGCTGCTCATCGAGCGCGCGAGCGTGCCCGATTGCCTCGAGGTCACGGCGAAGACCTGGGACGAGGAGATCATGGCCGTGCGCCACAAGACGCTCGCCGTCGAGGGCGTGCAGTTCCACCCCGAGTCGTTCCTCACGACCTCGGGCAAGACGCTGCTGCGCAACTTCCTCGAGCGCAAGGGCCGGCCCTGATGGCCAACGGACCGCTCGGCGCCGAGATCACGGGCATGGGCGTGAGCCCGGACTTCGGCGTGCGCGAGGCGCTCGCGCGCATCGTCGACAAGGGCGACCTGTCGGCCGACGAGATGGCGCGCGTCGTGGGCAAGATCATGGACGGCGAGGTCACGGCGCCCATCATCGCGGCGCTCCTCATCGCGCTGCGCATGAAGGGCGAGACCGTGGGCGAGGTCGTGGGCGCGGCGCGCGCCATGCGTCAGCGCATGACGCGCGTGCCGTTCGACGCCCCCGTGATCGTCGACACCTGCGGCACGGGCGGCGACAACTCGCAGTCGGTCAACGTGTCGACGCTCGCGTCGTTCATCGTCGCGGGCTGCGGCGTCGTCGTCGCCAAGCACGGCAACCGCGCGCAGTCGTCGCGCTCGGGCTCGCACGACGTGCTCGAGGCGCTGGGCCTCGACGCCGCGCCCACGCCCGACGTCGCGGCGCGCTGCCTGCGCGAGGCGAAGCTGGCCTTTCTCTTCGCGCCCGCGCACCACAGCGCGACGAAGCACGCGAGCGGCCCGCGTAAAGAGCTGGGCGTGCGCACGATCTTCAACCTGCTGGGGCCGCTCACGAACCCCGCGGGCGCGCAGCACCACGTCAACGGCGTCTTCGGTCGCGACCGCTGCGAGCTGGTCGCGCGCGCGCACGGCGTGCTCGGCTCGAAGCGCGCGCTCGTCATCCACGGCGCGCCTGGGCTCGACGAGTTCGCGCCCACGGGCATGACCCACGTCGCCGAGCTCAAGGACGGCGCCGTGCGCAGCTACGAGGTCACGCCCGCCGACTTCGGCCTGCCGCCCGAGGATCCGATCGGCCTGCTCGGCGGGTCACCCGAGTTCAACGCGCTCGTCATGAGCGAGGTCCTCTACGGCGTGCCCCAGCACGACGCCGTGCGCTCGGTCGCCATCATGACGGCCGCGGCGGCGCTGTACGTCGCGGGCGAGGCGAGTGACCTCCGCGCGGGCGCGCAACGCGCGGCGTCCGCGCTGTCGAGCGGGGCCGCGCGCGCCGTGCTAGAGACCCTGCGGGGGTTGACGCCTAAGTCATGATCCTGGACGACATCCTCGCGCGCACGCGGCAGGACCTCGCGGCGCGCAAGGCGAAGAAGCCGCTGTCGGAGATCGAACGGGGCCTGCCCGCGACGCCCACGGCGCGCAGCCTCGCGAAGGCGCTGCGCCCGGGCACGCCCGGCGTGACGTGCATCGCCGAGTTCAAGCGCAAGTCGCCGTCGCTCGGCTGGATCCGGCAGGACGCCAAGGCGAGCGACGTGACGCGCCTCTATGCCGGCGCCGGCGCGGCCGCGCTGTCGGTGCTCACCGACGAGCCGTTCTTCGGCGGCACGCTCGACGACCTGACGACGGCGCACGCCGCGACGAGCATCCCCGTGCTGCGTAAGGACTTCATCGTCGACGCGTACCAGCTGGCCGAGGCGCGGGACGCCGGCGCCGACGCCGCGCTCCTCATCGTCGCGGCGCTCTCGGACGCCGAGCTGTCGGCGCTGCTCGCCGTGGGCGCGCTCTACGGGCTCGAGCTGCTCGTCGAGGCGCACGACGCCCAAGAGGTCGCGCGCGCCGTGGCGTCGGGCGCCAAGATCATCGGCGTCAACAACCGCGACCTCAAGACCTTCACCGTCGACCGCGAGCTCGCCGTGCGCCTGCGCGCCGCGATCCCCGCCGACCGCGTCGTCGTCGCCGAGTCGGGCATCCGCGACGCCGCCGACGTCGCGCGCCTGCGCGCGGCCGGCATCGACGCCATGCTCGTGGGCGAGACCCTCATGCGCGCCGGTGATCCGAGCGCGGCGCTGCGCGCGCTCTTGACCACGCCGTCATGAACCATGACGGCTTTGGCCACATGAGCGGCGCGTTCATCATCAAGATCTGCGGCATCACGTCGGTGGACGACGCGAAGACGGCCGTCGATGCGGGCGCCGACGCCATCGGCGTCAACCTGTGGCCCGACTCGAAGCGCTTCGCCGACGACGCGACGGCGCGCGCCGTGCTGGCCGTCGTGCCCGCGCACGTCATCAAGATCGGCGTCTTCGTGAACGCGCCCGCCGAAGAGGTCGCGGCGCAGGTCTCGGCGCTCGGCCTCGATCGCGCGCAGCTCCACGGCAACGAGCAGGCGCGCGACTACGCCACGCTCGACGCCGCGACCGTCGTGCGCGCCGTGCGCGTGCGCGACGAGGCGACGTTCCAGACCGAGGCGCTGTGGCACCCCGGGCTGTGGCTCTACGACGCCTTCGCGCCCGGCTTCGGTGGCAGCGGCATGAAGCCGCCGTGGCCGCTCGTCGCGAAGCTCGCGCGGCGACCGTTCCTGCTCGCGGGCGGCCTCACGCCCGACAACGTCGCGGCCGCGATCGCCGCGACGCGCCCCGACGGCGTCGACGTCGCGAGCGGCGTCGAGAGATCACCCGGCATCAAGGACGCGTCTCGCGTGCGCGCGTTCGTTGAGGCCGCGCGCGCCGCGGCGCGCGCTTTGTAGAGCGGTCCGAGCTCGCGCGCGCTATCTCGTTCCGCGCGTGGATCGGCACGCTATAGTGCGGGCACCATGACCGCCTCCCCAGTCCCGCGCCCCGGCCGCTTCGGCGAGTACGGCGGCCGCTACGTGTCAGAGACCTTGATCCCGTCGCTCGACGAGCTGACGGCGGCCTGGGACGCGGCTGGCAAAGACCCGCAATTCTCCGAGGATCTCACGCGCCTGCTCGTCGAGTACGTGGGCCGTCCCACGCCGCTCAGCTTCGGCGCGCGCCTCTCGGCCGAGATCAGCAAAGAAGTCGGACACGGCGTGCGCATCTATCTCAAGCGCGAGGACCTGTGCCACACGGGCGCGCACAAGATCAACAACTGCCTCGGCCAGGTGCTGCTCGCCGTGCGCATGGGGAAGAAGCGCATCATCGCGGAGACGGGCGCCGGCCAGCACGGCGTCGCGACGGCGACGGCGTGCGCGTTGTTCGGCCTGCCGTGCGAGATCTACATGGGCGCGACGGACGTCGAGCGCCAGTCGCTCAACGTGCTGCGCATGAAGGTCCTGGGTGCGCAGGTCCACTCCGTGAAGGACGGCACGGCAACGCTCAAAGACGCCATGAACGAGGCGCTGCGCGACTGGGTCACGAACGTCCGCACCACCCACTACGTCATCGGCAGTGTCGCGGGTCCGCACCCATACCCGATGATCGTGCGCGAGCTGCAGGCCGTGATCGGACGCGAGGCGCGCGACCAGGTGCAAGAGGCGGAAGGGCGCCTGCCCGACGCGTGCGTCGCGTGCGTGGGCGGCGGCTCGAACGCCATGGGCTTGTTCAACGCGTTCATCCCTGACGCGGGCGTGCGCCTCTACGGCGTCGAGGCGGCGGGCGACGGCGTCGACACCCCACGCCACGCGGCGACGCTGTCGAAGGGCCGCGTCGGCATCCTGCACGGCGCGCGCTCGTACGTGCTGTGCGACGAGGAGGGCCAGATCGCCGAGGCGCACTCGATCTCGGCGGGCCTCGACTACCCGGGCGTCGGCCCCGAGCACTCGTACCTCAAGGACACGGGCCGCGCCGAGTACCTGTCAGTGACCGACGACGAGGCGCTCGCGGGCTTCCAGCTGCTCGCGCGCACGGAGGGCATCCTGCCCGCGCTCGAGAGCTCGCACGCCATCGCGGCCCTCAAGCCCATCGCCGCGAAGCTGCGAGAGGGCGCCGTGATCGTCGTCAACGTCTCGGGCCGCGGCGACAAGGACATGAACACGATCGCGAAGCGCCTCGGGGTGACCCTGTGAGCCGCCTCCGACAGGTGTTCGCGCGCGCGCGCGAGGCGCGGCGCAAGGCGCTCGTCATCTACCTGACCGCTGGAGATCCCGACCACGAGACGAGCGTGCGCCTCGTGGGCGCCGCGATCGACGCGGGCGCCGACATCGTCGAGATCGGTATCCCGTGGAGCGATCCGTCGGCTGACGGCGTCACCATTCAAGCCGCGATGCACAGGGCGCTCGCGGGCGGCGGCGGCCTCGGTCGCGCGCTCGCGCTCACGCAGACGGTGCGCGAGGCGCACCCCGACGCCGGCCTCGTGCTGTTCGGGTACGCGAACCCCGTCGTCGTCATGGGCCCCGAGGTCTTCGCCCTCAAGGCGCGTGACGCGGGCGCCGACGCCGTGCTCTGCGTCGACTATCCGCCCGACGAAGATTCACTCCTCACTTCAGCTCTCGCGCGGCAGGGGCTCGATTTCATTCCGCTCCTCGCGCCGACGTCGACGGCCCCGCGCATCGCGGCCGCCGCGGCCGCCGCGGGCGGCTTCATCTACTACGTGTCGGTGACGGGCATCACGGGGACGTCCCTGGCCAACGTCGCCGAGCCGCGCGCGCAGGTCGACGCCATCCGCAAGGCGACGAACGATCGGTTGCCCGTCGTCGTGGGCTTCGGCATCAAGACGCCCGACGCCGCGCGCGAGGTCGCCGCGTTCGCCGACGGCGTCGTCGTCGGCAGCGCCGCCGTCGACGTCGTGAGGCGCGCCGTCGAGGCGAAGCGCGATCCCGTCCCCGAGCTCGCCGCCTTCGTCCGCTCGCTTCGCTCTGCCGTCTGATCCGCAATCAGGGTTTCGGAAGCTCGCGCGCCGTCGGCTCGATCTTGCCCACGCGCGTGCGCAGCTCGACGACGGTGCCGGGGCCGAGCTCGGCGTTCAGCTTGGCGATGATGTCGGTGCGCATGAGCGTCACCTCGTGCGCGAGCGCCGAGCTCGCGACGCGCACGAGCAGCGTCGTGCCCACCATGCGCTCGGGCATCGTGCGCGCGCGCAACAGATCGCCCACGCTGCGCGTGTAGCAGTCGAAGACCCGGAACTCGAGCGCGCGGCCCTGGCCGCCGAGGCGCGCCAGGACCTGACCCATCAAGTCGTTCGTCGTCTCGGGCGGGCCCAGGTGCTCGCGCAGCTTGGGGCGCCACGGCTTCCAGGGCTTGTCGTACTTCTTCTCCGGCAAGGCCGACTGAGGATACCCGAGCGCGTGGGACCCACGGGATCTATGCGCGCCGCGTGCGCTATGCTCGCGCCATGTCGCGCCAAACCATCTCGACCGCCGACGCGCCCAAGGCGATCGGCCCCTACGCGCAGGCCGTCGCCGCCGCGGGTCGCCTCGTCTTCTGCTCGGGCCAGATCCCGCTCGATCCGGCGACCGGCGAGATGGTGGGGGCAGGGGACGTGCGCGCGCAGACCGAGCGCGTGATGCAGAACCTGGCCGCCGTGCTGGCCGCCGCAGGCGCGTCCTTCTCGCACGTCACAAAGACGACCATCTTCCTGACCGACCTGCAGGACTTCGCGGTCGTCAACGAAGTCTACGGCAGACACATCGGCCCGAACCCTCCCGCGCGCGCGACCGTACAGGTGGCCGGCTTGCCGCGCGGGGCGTCGGTCGAAATCGAGGCGATTGCGGTCGTGGAGTAGAGCGCAGCAGAGCCGCGCTCACTCACGCACGACTTACGAGGCCTTCGTGACGAAACCGGAGCGGAGGCAGCGCGTGCACACCTTGATGTGCGTGTTGCTACCGTCGACCTTGGCGTGAACGCGGCGAAGGTTCGCGCGCTGGGTGCTGCGGGTCTTGATGTTCGAGTGGCTGACGTTGTTGGCGACCCGCCGCTGTTTGCTGCAAATGGCGCACTGAGCTGGCATAAATTTCCCTCCGGAAGGCCGGTACCTTTAGCATCCACCCATGGAATTCGCAAGCCACCGGTCCCGCGTCTTCGCGGCGGTGGCCAGCGTCGCATTTTTGGCGACGGGCGCGTGCCGAAAGTCGGCCCCGACGGCGCACGAAAGGTCCTCGGCGACGTTCGCGCTCGCGGGTCGCGTCACGGACGAGGCAGACCACGCCGTCCCGAGCGCGCGCGTGCACCTGCTGCCCGATGGGGACGGCGGCGCTTCTCTACCGCGCGAGGCCGTGGCCGACCTCGCGGGACGGTTCTCGTTCGAGGGGTTGGTCGCGGGGCGCTACGCGCTGCTCGTCGAGGCGGTCGGGCTCGCGTCGATCGAGCCGCCCCCGATCTCGGTGCCGGGTGCTCCGCCCACCGTCCGTCTCGCGGGGCAAGGCCGTGCGCTGTCGGGCAACGTCGCCGCGTCCGGGGCGCCGACGGCCGGCGCGCGCGTGCGCCTCGGTGACGTCGAAGGGGGACCCGCGCGAGAGACGCTGAGCGATCGCGAGGGGCACTTCGTGTTCCACGGGCTCGGCGCCGGTGTCTATTCGTTGCGCGCGACGCGCGGTAACCTCGCCTCCCCGATCTTGCGCGGCGTCGCGACGGACGGCGCACCCGGGCGAGCGGCGCCGCTCCTCGCGCTCGGCCCTGGCCTCGGCGTCGAGGGCCAGATCGTCGACGACGGCGGCCGCGGCGCCCCCGAGGCCGACGTGCGCGCCGAATCGACGCCTGACGACCCGCTCGCAGAGGCCGCCGTGACGTCGAGCGACGGCCATTTCCGCCTGGGCCCGCTGCCGCCCGGTCGCTATCGCCTCGTGGCGCGCGCGACGGGCTATCTGCTGCGCGCGCCGCTCGCCGTCGCGCTGTCGGCCGACTCCGTGACGCCGCCGCAGCGCCTCGAGCTCGTGCGCGGCGCCGCGATCGAAGGGCGCGTCGCCGACGCGCGCGGCGCGCCGATCGCGGGCGCGCGCATCTGGTGCGGAGGCGGTGGCGCCGGCGCGAGCGATCTGGTCGTGATCTACGACGCGCTGCCGCTCGCGGCCGAGGCGGCGGCGTCGGGCGCGGGCGCGGGTCACTCGCTGGGCGCGGCGCACGCGACGCGCACCGACGCGCGCGGCGCCTTCCGCGTCGACGATCTGCTGCCGGGGCCCACGCACCTCGAGATCGCGCGCGCACCCTTCGCGCCGCTCGTGACGGACACGTGGACGCTCGCGCCGGGCGAGCGACGCGACGTGGGTGCGCTCACGATGCTAGACGCCGCGAGCCCGACCAACGTCCAGATCGGCGCCGACGCCGGCGCGCCCGCGCGCCGAAGCGCCGACGCCACGCTCGTCGGGATCGCGCGCGACAGCAGCAACCGCCCGCTCGCGCGCGCCCGCGTGCGCGCCTTTCTCCCGCCCGCCGCGACGTCGCCGGGGCCGCCGCCTGCCGAGGCGATCGCGCTCGCGAGCGCCGTCACGGACGCAGGAGGCCACTTCACGCTGACCCACGTCCCGGGCGCGCCCCTCCTGCTCGAGCTCGATCACGCCGACTATCCCGCGACGTACGCCACGGCCGCGCCCGGCGCGCTCGTCGAGCTCGCGGTGCCCATTCCGGGCGGCGTCGACGGCGAGGTGCGCGAGCGCGCCACGGGCGCCGTCGTACCGGGCTGGCGCCTCGAGGCCACGGGCCCCGACGGTCAGCACGCGTCGGTCGGTGGCGC
>DATAZS010000066.1:0-3855 GCA_036271915.1 Polyangia bacterium | reverse complement strand
GTCCCGTTCGCGCCCGCCGTCCCGTTCGCGCCGGCGGTCCCGCTCGCGCCGGCCGTCCCGTTCGCGCCGGCGGTCCCGTTCGCCCCAGCGGTCCCGTTCGCCCCGGCGGTCCCGTTCGCCCCAGCGGTCCCGTTCGCGCCGGCGGTCCCGTCCGCGCCCGCCGTCCCGTTCGAACCGGCCGTTCCCGGGACTGTATCGCCGGCCGCACCGTTGTCACCGGCCGCGCCCTGGTCACCCGCCGTGCCCGGTTGCGTGCCCGCGGAGCCGGGATTGCCGGCATTTCCGCCGCTCAGGCCCGAGTTCGAGTGGAACGGCTCGGGGCCGCCGCAACCC
The DNA here is from genome assembly GCA_036271915.1 of Polyangia bacterium. Taxonomy (GTDB): domain Bacteria; phylum Myxococcota_A; class Polyangia; order Fen-1088; family Fen-1088; genus DASZFV01. Next base: position 3,522 of record DATAZS010000066.1, on the reverse strand, counting down.
ACATAGACCGCGCCCACGGCGACCGACATCAAGAACGCGACGATTGCGATGCGAGGGCTCATCCGTACGTCCTCCTGCTCTGGCAAAGCTCGGAAACACTATTGGGTACGCCACCCGCCCAGGTCCCTAGATACTCCGCCCGGAAACTGAGTATAAAAGCCCAAATGCAAAATGAGAGGTGGACTTTCTTTCGGGCGGGCGGCTTCGACCAGGTGAAGCTCAGATCTGGCGCGGATTTGATGCGTCTCGGCGAGCTCGACCAGAAGCTGTGGGTCGCCCTCGCCTGCCCCACGAGCGGCCTCGAGCTCGACCCCCGGACGCTGGCTCTCATCGACACCGACAAGGACGGCCGCGTGCGTGCGCCCGAGCTCATCGCCGCCGTGAAGTTCGCGGGGCGCAACCTGAAGAACCCCGACGACCTGCTCAAGGGCGGCGCCATCCTGCCGCTCGACGCCATCAACGACACCGACCCCGAGGGCAAGACGCTGCTGTCGGCGGCGCGGCAGATCCTCGCCAACATCGGCAAGGCCGACGGCACGTCGATCGGCCTCGACGACGTCGCCGATCCGACGCGCATCTTCGCGACGAGCGCGTTCAACGGCGACGGCGTCATCACGGAGCTGTCGACGCCCGAGCCCGACGAAGCGACGCGCGCCGTGATGAGGGAGATCGTGACGTGCGTGGGCGGCGATCCCGATCGCTCGGGCAAGACGGGCGTCTCGCTGGAAAAAGTCGACGCGTTCTTCACGGAGGCGGCCGCGTTCTCGGAGTGGCACGCGAAGGGCGAGGCGGACGCGGCGCGTGTGTTCCCGTTGGGCGTCGACGCGACGAAGGCGGCCGTGGCCGCCGTGTCGGCGGTCCGCGCGAAGGTGAACGACTACTTCACGCGCTGCCGCCTCGTGGCGTTCGACCCGCGCGCCGGCGAGGTCCTCAACCGCAAAGAGGAAGAGTATCTGGCGGTCGCGGCGCAGGATCTCAGCATCACGGCCGACGAGGTCGCGGGCTTCCCGCTCGCGCAGGTCGCGGCCGAACGGCCGTTGCCGCTCACGGGTCCCGTCAACCCGGCGCACGCCGCCGCGCTCGCGACGCTGCGCGAGGTCGCCCTCACGCCGCTGCTCGGACCGCGCGCGCAGCTCACCGAGGCCGACTGGACGGCGCTGCTCGCCAAGATCGCGCCGCACGAAGCCTGGAAGGCCGCCGAGGCGGGCGCGCGCGTCGACGGCCTCGGCCTTCCGCGCGTGCGCGCCATCCTCGCGTCGGACGCGCGCGCCACGCTCACGGCGCTCGTCGCGCAGGACAAGGCGCTCGAGGCCGAGGCCGCGAGCATCGAGAACGTCGAGCGCCTCGTGCGCTACCACCGCGACCTCGCGCTCCTGTGCACGAACTTCGTCAACTTCCAGGACTTCTACGGGGGCGGCGAGCCGGCCGTGTTCCAGGCGGGCACGCTGTACCTCGACCAGCGCTCGTGCACGCTGTGCCTCAAGGTCGCCGACGCCGCGAAGCACGCCATCATGGCGGGGCTCGCGGGCTGCTACCTCGCGTACTGCGAGTGCACGCGCAAGGGCAGCGATCAGAAGATGACGATCGTGGCGGCGTTCACGGCGGGTGACAGCGACAACCTCATGGTCGGCCGCAACGGCGTCTTCTATGACCGCAGCGGCGCCGACTGGGACGCGACGATCACGAAGATCGTCGACAACCCCATCAGCATCCGACAGGCCTTCTGGTCGCCCTACAAGAAGTTCGTGCGCCTGCTCGAGGAGCAGGTCGCGAAGCGCGCCGCCGCGGGCGACGCGGCGTCGAACGACATGCTGTCGTCGACGGCGACGCAGACGGCGCACGTCGGCGCCACGAAGCCGCCGCCCGAGGCGAAGAAGATCGACGTCGGCACCGTCGCGGCGTTGGGCGTGGCCGTGGGCGCGATCGGGACCTTCGTCACGACGCTCATCGGCTACGGCACGGGGCTGTTCAAGTTCGGGCCGCTCGCCGTCGTGGGCGCGTTCATCGCGATCATGCTCCTCATCTCGCTGCCGTCCGTCGTGCTGGCATTCCTCAAGCTGCGCAAGCGCAACCTGGGGCCCATCCTCGACGGCAACGGCTGGGCCGTGAACGCCAAGGCCAAGATCAACATCCCATTCGGCGTCACGCTCACGGGCGTCGCGCACCTGCCGGCCGGCGCGCGCCGCGACCTGCGCGATCCCTACGCCGAGAAGGGCTTCCCGTGGAGGACGGTCATCTTCTTCGCGGCCGTGCTCTTCGTCGCCTACCGGTGGTACGAAGGCTCGTTCGATCGCTTCCTGCCGGCGCACGTCAAGTCGACCACGGTGCTCGGCGACTGGGCGCCCAAGCACGACGACGGGCCTCCCGCGGCGGCGACGAAGTAGGTCAGCGCAGGTCGAGCCCTGCGGCGGCGCAGGCCTTCACGACGCCCGCGCGCTCTGCGCCCGCGACGTTTCGCAGGCCCGCGCGCGCGTTCGTGAGATCGTCGTCGCGGCAAGCGGCGCGCCGCGCTCATCTACGGCGATCTGGGCGCGTAAACGGGCCAGCGCCTCGGGACGCCCTGCGACGATCTGTAGCTAAGGCGCGGTGCGGTTGATCGCGCAGCCCGTCGACCAGTACAGCCCACCGCTCGTGAGCGCCATCGAGCTCGGCGCAGCTTGCCCGCGCGCGAGGTTGACGGCCGTCGAGCCGACGATGGGAGGCGTCTTCTCGATGAGGCCGTCCTCGGCGAAGTAGAAGTCGGTCGAATTTTCGCCGATGAAGGTCGTGAGCGCGCCGCCCCCGCTCGACGACGTGATTTGCTGGTTGTTCTGCGCAACGTTGGGCGTCACAGGGTTCGACACGATCGATCCGCTGTTGCTCCAATAGACGGTGCCGTTCCGGAGCACGAGGTTGCCGAAATACAGCTCGCCCTGGCTGCGCGCGACGCGCGTGCAGTTGACCATGAGGAGCGCTTCGCCCGACGGGTCGTTCGGATCGCGCTTGCCGCAGCTCGCGACCGTGCCCGCGACCACGGTGACGACATCGACATCACCGTTGATGTCGGTCGAGAACGCGATCATGTCGCCCGAGATCGCGAGCGCCGTCGGGACGCCGCCGAGCTCTTCGTGCGCGACGTCGAACGCCGGTCCACTCGGCGCGATGCCAATCGCGCGAACGTTCGTTCCCGCCGAATAGAAGATCTGCGTCCCTCTCGGAACTGCGGCGAGCCCGCGGATCCCGCCCGTCGCGTTGACCTCCGTCACGACGTCTGAAGGCGTGCCGCCCGAGGCGTAAACCATCCGAATCGTCGACGTCGTCATGGCCCCCGCGACCGTCGAGTTGACCCAATACAGGTAAGGGCCGGCCGCGATGATGAGCCCGGGGTTCACCTCGTGCGACGCGATCGTCGTTTGCACGCAGGTTCTCGTTAGGCTCTTCACGGTGCCGTGGCCCTGGTCGGTCCAGTACAGGACGTCGACGGTCGAGGCCAGGTGGAGCGCGCCGCAGCCGGGCGCGTCGGGAACGACCGACGCCACCGCG
>DATAZS010000065.1:0-2444 GCA_036271915.1 Polyangia bacterium | reverse complement strand
GCAAGCGCGCCCGCCTGGTCGAAGGACGGCCACAGCCTCGCGTTCCTCGAGGCGCGCGTCGATCGACCCGCGCGCCTCGTCCTGCTCGCCGAGCTCGACAACCCCACGGGCGACACGACCTGGGACCTGCCGCCCACGGCGACCACCGACGGCGCGCTCGTCTTCTGGGCGGGCTCGAGCAAGCTGGTCGTCGGCAAGACGCAGATGCGCCCCGTGTTCTCGGCGTCGTTCTCCAAGGAAACGCCGGGCCGCGCGAACCGTTGACGCGCGCCCGCGAGACGGCGCAAAATGCCGCTCGCACAATCTACGCGGAGGCACACGATGAAGACCAACTCGTTGAAGATCACCTCGGGTCTCAAGGCCGGCCGGATCACGCAGAACCACAACCGCGCCCTCAAGGTCACGACCGGCCTCAAAGGCGGCCGGATCACGCAGAATCACAGCCGCTTGCTCCTGCGCGCCTGACGGGCGGGGCGCGCCGAACCCGGGCCGCGGGACGCGCGAAGCGCCGACTTGATTTCCGGCACCGGCTGGCGTAAGTCCAGGCACCCCAAGCCGGCGGAAACCATGCCAGAAATGAACATTATCCAGGCGGTGAACGACGCGCTCCGCATCGAGATGCGCCGCGACCCGCGCGTGGTCGTCCTGGGCGAGGACGTGGGCCGTTTCGGCGGCGTGTTCCGCGCCACGACGGGCCTGCAGGAAGAGTTCGGCGCGGACCGCTGCATCGACACGCCGCTCGCCGAGTCGGGCATCATCGGCGCCGCGATCGGCATGGCCATGTACGGCATGCGCCCCGTGCCCGAGATCCAGTTCGCCGACTTCATCTATCCGGCGTACGACCAGATCGTGAGCGAGCTGGCGAAGATGCGCTACCGCTCGGGCGGCGAGTACCCGGCGCCCGTCGTCATCCGCACGCCCGTGGGCGGCGGCATCAAGGGCGGGCACTACCACTCGCAGTCGCCCGAGTCGTTGTTCACGCACATCCCAGGGTTGCTCGTCGTGTGCCCGTCGAACCCGATCGACGCCAAAGGCCTGCTCGCGAGCGCGATCCGCGGCGACGACCCCGTGATCTTCATGGAGCCGAAGCGCGTGTACCGCGCGTCGAAGGCCGACGTGCCCGAGGGCGAGTACCTGCTGCCCATCGGCAAGGCCAAGGTCGTGCGCGAGGGCAGCCAGGTCACCGTGCTCGCGTGGAGCGCCATGGTGCACACGGCGCTCGAGGCCGCGGAAAAGGGACATCGCGAGCAGGGCTACGACCTCGAGGTCATCGACCTGCGCACGCTCGTGCCGTTCGACATCGAGGCGATCTTGGAGTCCGTTCGTAAAACCGGGCGCGTCGTCGTCGCGCACGAGGCGCCGCGCACCTCGGGCTTCGGCGCCGAGCTCGCGGCGACGATCCAAGAGAAGGCCATGCTGCACCTCGAGGCGCCCATCCTGCGCGTCACGGGCTTCGACACGCCGTTCCCCTACACGCTCGAGCACGAGTACCTGCCCGACGCGAACCGCATCCTCGACGCCGTCGAGCGCGTCGTGAATTTCTAGCGCGCATGTCGACCTACGAGTTCAGGCTGCCCGACATCGGCGAAGGCGTCGTCGAGGGCGAGGTCGTGCGTTGGCTCGTCAAGGAGGGCGATCCGTTGCGCATGGATCAGCCCATGGTCGAGATCATGACGGACAAGGCGACCGTCGAGATCCCGGCGCCGCGCGCGGGGCGCGTCGGCAAGCGCATGTTCGCAGAGGGACAGGTCTGCCCCGTCGGCAAGGTGCTCATCACGATCGAGCTCGAATCGGCTGACGGGGCGGCCGCGGAGAAGCCGGCCGCCGCGAAGGCCGTCGTTCCGGCCGCCGTGCGCGCGAGCGTCGCGGCGCCCGTCGCGGCGCGGTCCGCGGGTCCGCGCACGGCGCCGCTCACGCCCGCCGAGCGCGCGCGATCGCTCGGCCCCGTGCTCGCGACGCCCGCGACGCGCAAGCTCGCGCGCGAGCTGGGCGTCGATCTGCGCGGCGTGTTCGGCACGGGCGCCGCGGGCCGCATCACGTCTGACGACGTGCGCCGCCAGACGAGCGGCGCCGCCTCCCGTGGCCCCGTCACGACGCCCGCGCCGCCGATCGCGCGTGAACCCGGCGACGTCGCGATCCCGTTCCGCGGCCTGCGCCGCCGCATCGCCGAGAACATGGTGCGCTCGAAGCACACGGCGGCGCACTTCCTCTATGTCGAGGAGATCGACTGCACCGAGCTCGTCGCGCTGCGCGACAAGGTGAACGCGCGCCTCGGCGATCCGAAGGCTGCGCCGCACGCGACGGGCGTCCGCAAGGTGACGTTCCTGCCGTTCATCGTCAAAGCGACGGCGTACGCGCTGCGCAAGTTCCCGCAGCTGAACGCCGCGCTCGACGAGGCCGCGGGCGAGATCGTGCAACGCAAGCACGTGCACATGGGCCTCGCG
>DATAZS010000064.1:0-3343 GCA_036271915.1 Polyangia bacterium | reverse complement strand
AACAGCGCGAGCGTCGGCAGCATCGCCACCGTGGCCGCCGTCCATGTGAGCGCGCGCGGCAACACGGGCAGCAACGCCGCCGCGACGACGACCATCTGCACGCCCGCGAAGAACCGCGCGCGCGGATCGCGCCGCAACCGGTCGACGTGGACCGGCAGGCCGCGCGAACGTCGCGCGCGCAAGGCGAGCCGAAACGTCGGATACGCGAGCGCGAGCGCGAGGTACCACGGCGGCAGCCGCCCCCAGCGCACGCCGACGATCGGCGCGACGAAGAGACCGACGGCGTCCGTGACGACATCGAGCTTCGCGCCCAGCTCGGTGACGTCGCTCGTGCGCCGCGCGAGCGCGCCGTCCGCGCGATCGGCGAGCGCGGCGACGGCGTAGAGCACGCCCGGCCACCAACGCACGCCGCCCGCGGGCCACAGCGCGAAGCCCGCGACGAGGCTGATGACGAACCCGCGCGCGATCGTCAACCACGTCGCCCACGAAAGCGCATCACGCCGCCCACCATCAATAATCGGTGGGGAATATTCGCGTCGAAGTTGCGTCAGCGATGCAACGAGGAAGAGCCATGTCGCCGCGCTCCCCACGACGAAAGTCCAGACCGCGCACGAAGAGCAGCGCGTCGCGCGAGCGTAAGACGCAAAACCGTTCGCGACGGCGATGTGAACGACGACCCCCGCGCAGGCGAGGAAGATCATTCGAGGCTCTACACGCGGTGTCATGAAATGCCTTCGAAACTGAGCTACATCCTGCCTTCGTACACACAATTAGGGAGAGGAACATGACCGACTCCCCGCTCGATCGGCGCCGTCACGCGAGGTTTCCGCTGGGACTTCCGGTCGACGTGCGCCTCGAGGGTCGGCGGACGCCGCTCATGGTCGAGCTGCTCGACGTCTCCGAGTCGGGAGCGCGTTTTCAGACGATGGGTCAGCAGGTGGACCTCGCGGCGCGCGCGACGTTCGGGTTCGTCATGCCCGATCGGCCCAGCTGCCAGGCGCACGGGCTCGTCGTGCGCGCCGATGCCTCGGGGCAGTTCGTGCTCGCGCTCGACGCGACGAACGAGTCCTTCGTCGGCTTCATCCGGCTGCTCGAAGCCGAGAGCTGAGATTCGTCGCGCGCGCCCTACGGTGCGGATCGCGACAGCTGTGAAACCGCGATCACGCCGACGCGCGCTCAATTAACATTACTTTACGCGCCGACAACGGCGCGGACGCACGCGGCGTCTAGGCTTCGTTCGTGGGCGAATCAGCGCCCCAACACAGAGAGGGAACCATGGACACGACGAACACGAACACGAGCTCGGCAGTCACGAACGCGCACCCGCCACGCCGCTGGCCGCGAAGGATCTTCGGCGGCTTGGCCGTGCTGGTCGTCGGCGGCGCGCTGTCGATCTCGGTCGCGCAGGCCCACGGTGGCCCCGAGGGCGGTCCGATGGGCTTCCACATGCACAAGATCCTCGACAAGGTCGGCGCGACCGACGCGCAGAAGGCGCAGATCAAGACGATCTGGGAAGGGCTGCGCCCGCAGCTCAAGGCGCTGCACGAGCAGCACGAGCAGCTCCACACGCAGATCACGCAGGCCATCACGGCGGCGACGATCGACACGGGCGCGATCGAGAAGCTGCGCCAGCAGTCGGTGCAGGTCATCGACAAGACGTCGGCGACGATCACGAAAGGGTTCGTCGAGTCGGCGCAGGTGTTGACGCCCGATCAGCGCAAGCAAGCCGCGGCCGAGATCGAGAAGGCCAAGGATCATCACCACGAGCACTTCGAAGAAGGCGGAATGGGCGGCGAGTGATCCCGAAAACGACGTCGCCGTAGGGCGTCAGCGTCGGTCGCGCGTGCTTGAACGGCACGCGCGACTGGTGGAAGCTGATCTCGTGCGGCGAATCTTTGCGTCGTTGATCATGGTCGCGGCGTGCTCGACGGCGCCCAAGTCAGGCTCCGGGACGGCAGGCGCGTCTGGCTCGGCGGGCGCGTCCGGCTCGGCGGGTGCTGCGGGAACGGCGGGCGATGGTGCGTCCGGCTCGACGGAAACGGCAGGCGCCGGTGGCGGAGCGGGCTCGGCCGGAACGGCGGGCGCGGGAACGGCGGGCAGCGCGGGGAGCGGTCCCGCCGACGCAGGCTCAACGGACGGCGGCGTCGACGGCGGCGCGACCGACGCGGACGCGGGCGGGCGCAACCTTTCGACCGATCGCACGCAGTTTTTCGGCGCGACCCGCTGCGCGCGAGCGAACGTGCAGCTCTGCGAGGACTTCGAGAGCGGCACGCTCGACGCGACGACCTGGACGACGATTGGCGCCAAGCCCGTCATCGACGGCGTGCAGAAGGCGCGCGGCAGCAAGGCGCTCCACCTCATGATCACGGGCAACGGTCAGACGGCCATCCGCGAGAAGAAGACGTTCCCCGAGCCGAAGAACACCTACTACGGCCGCGTGTTCGTGTACTTCGCGTCGCTGCCCACGCCGACGACGGACTTCACGTACGCGCACTGGACGATGCTCGCGGCCTCGGGCACGGGCGTGACCGGCGAGATCCGCGTGAGCGGCCAGATGCAGAACGGCAAGAGCCTGTGGGGCGTCGGCACCGACAACCGTGTGGATCCGAACGGCACGGGCGACTGGACGAACTCGGACAAGGATCCGAACGGCAAGCCCGTGGGCGTGCCCACGGGACAGTGGATGTGCATCGAGTGGATGCACAAGGGCGACACCAACGAGACGCGCTTCTGGTGGGACGGCGTCGAGCACCCGTCGCTGTACACGATGCCGAGCACGCCCCACGGCGGCAACCCGATGGAGCCGTACATCCTGCCGCAGTTCACGAACGTGTGGCTCGGCTGGGCCGAGTATCAAACGACGACCGAGCCGTTCGAGCTGTGGCTCGACGAGATCGCGATCGACAAGGATCGCATCGGCTGCGTGCTGTAAGAACGCGAAACGGGCTTCGTCAGGTCGTGCCTGACGAAGCCCGCGCGCGACTCAACCGAGAGCGTCAGTAGGCCGGCGGCGCCCAGTAGCCGTCCTGCCAGACCCACTGATTCCCGTTCCACACCCACTGACCGGCGGTCCAGCCCCAACCGGCGTACGGAGCGACGCTGCCGCCGATCCAGACGCGCGTCGCGCCGTGCCAGCCCCAATACCCGGCCGCGGGGCCGGCGCCGTAGTAAGCGCGGCCGCCGTAGCCGTAGGCCGGGCGCGCGCCGTAGCCATACGCGGGGCGGGCGCCATGGCCGACATAGCCTCGCGCGGGCGTCGCGACGTGGACGGGCCCGCCGCGCCACCCTGCTCCGACGCCGGCATGAAAGGCAGGCGCGCCGTGGAAGCCGCTGCTGCCGTGGA
>DATAZS010000063.1:0-15296 GCA_036271915.1 Polyangia bacterium | reverse complement strand
CAGCTCGGCGAAGCGCGGCAGCGTGCGCCGCAGGATCGCGTGGCGCGCGCGCTCGGGCGGCGCGCCCGGCATCGCGTGAATGCGCCAGTAGCACTCGAGTGGATCGAGGTCGACCGAGACGGACATGACCCGGTCTGGGGCCGCGCGATCTGACATATGCTCGCGTCGTGCTTACCACGCCCGCCACCGCTCCGATCACCTACCGCGTCGCGATGCCGACGCCTCAAAGCCACGAGTACGAGGTTACGATCGACGTCCCGGCGTTGTCCGATCGGCCCGATCGCGAGATCGTCGATCTCTGCTTCCCGGCGTGGGCGCCCGGCAGCTATTTGGTGCGCGACTTCGTTCGGCACGTGTATCGGCTCGCGATCACCGACGCGCGTGGCCGCGCCCTGCCCTTTGCGCGCGTCGACAAGCAACGCTGGCGTGTCCAATCCGAAGGCCGCGCCTTCCGCGTGCGCTACCTCGTCTTCGCCTTCGACCAGAGCGTGCGCACGTCGTTCCTCGACGACAGCCACGCCTACTGGAACGGCACGAGCCTCTTCTTCTATGTCGACGGCGAGCTCGGCCGCCCCTGCCGCGTCGTCGTCGCGCCGCCGCCACGCGCGCGCTGGCACGTCGACACGCCGCTTGCGCCCGTGCGCGGCGCGCGCCTCACGTACGCGGCCGCCGACTTCGACGAGCTGGTAGACTCGCCCTTCGAGGTCGGCACGCACGCGCGCCACTCCTTCCGCGTGGGGAAGACCACGTTCGAGCTCGCGCTGTACGGCCGCACGAACGCCGACGTCGCGCGCCTCGTCGACATCCTTCGCCGCGTCGTCGTCGCGACGGGCGCGATCTTCGGCGGGTTCCCGTTCTCGCGCTACGTCTTCATCGTGCACGCGCTGCCCGTCGGCTCGGGCGGCCTCGAGCACCGCGCGTCGGTGACGATGGACATCACGGGGCTCTCGTTCGAGGACGAGACGGGCTACCACAAGTTCGCCGACCTCGCGGCGCATGAGTTCTTTCACGCCTGGAACGTCAAGCGCATCCGCGACGCGACGCTGGGCCCGTTCGACTACGCGCGCGAGAACTACACGCGCCTGCTGTGGCTGCACGAGGGCTTCACCGACTATCTGGCGAACGTCATCATCCTGCGCGCGGGCGTCACGCGCGAGAAGCACTTCTGGAGGTGGATCTCCGAGGATTGGCCCAAGTACGCCAACCGCCCCGGCCGCAACGAGACGCCGCTGTCGGAGCTGTCGTTCGAGGCGTGGGTCAAGCTGTACAAGCCCGCCGAGAACCACGTGAACCGCGCCGTGAGCTACTACGAGAAGGGCCTGTGGGTCGGCATGGCGTTGGATTTGACGTTGCGGCTACGCACGGGCGGCGCGCGCGGGCTGCCGGAGATGTTCAAGGTGTTGTGGGATGACTTGGACGGCGGCGCTCGGCACGTGAGCGAGGCGGACGTGCGCGCGGCGGCGCGCAAGATCGCGGGCGGCGGCCCGAAGGTCGCGCGCGAGCTGGACGCGTTCTTCGATCGCTACGTCAACGGGACGGCGGAGCTTGATCTGGTCGGCTTGTGGCTGCGCTCGGGCTTGAAGGTGCGCGAGCTCGCGGACTGGCAAGGCGACGACGTGGACGCCGTGCGCGCGGCGCGCGCGCGCGCGTGGACGGGCGTCGCGCTGGTCGCGGACCGGACCGTCGTGCGCAACGTCGTGCCCGATTCACCGGCGTGGAAGGCCGGCTTGACGTTCGCAGACGAGATCGTCGCCGTCGACGGCGCGCGGGTGTCGAACGCGACGTTCGCCAAGCGCGTGGGCGACCGCAAACCGGGCGAGCGCGTGAAGGTCGCGTTTTTCCGGAGGGATGAGCTGCGCGAGGCGGTGATGACGTTGGCGGAGAGCCCGGAGCGCCGGGTCAACGTTGGACCGGATCCGCACGCGGGGAAAATCGCGAAGTCGGTGCGGCAGGGGTGGTTGGGCCTGTAACGTTCGGATTCCGACGTGCCGACCGAGATGGATCGCTCGCGAGATGAAGCCGAACGGCGGTACGTGCTGTGCTTCGCCGCAGACGCCTCCGTCATAGCGCGGCGCGGGGCGGTTCGCGCGGCGTTGGAGATCGAGGCGCGCGATGTCGCCGATTGGCGCGTCTATGACGACGAGCTGTTCGTGCGCGAGGTGAAGGTCGATCTCGCGAGGAACGTCTCGCTCGGAGGACGCGCCGGGGAAGCGCCGGCCGCGGAAGAAGCGCTCGAACGAATGAAGGCGTGCCTTCGCGCGAGGCGACCGGACGCGCAATGGACCGACGTCGCCTTCGACGGCCTCTTCGACGCGATCGCCGAGCTGAACCGCTACGACGACCACGAGGCCGCGCGACGCGCGCGTGTGTTCGGGCTCCTCATCGGCGTCGCCGTCGCCGTCCTCGTCGCCTGGCGCGTGGCGCGGTGGCTCGCCTTGCGTTGAACCTGCCGGCAGCCCCTCCGGGCGCCGAGCAACCCCAAGACCGCGGGGATGATCACCGTTCGTGCGCGCGCCGCGCCCGACGTAGGGCGCGGCGCCGCCTTCACCTAGCGGGGACGGTTGTTGTTGTGCTGCCGGCGGCCGCCCTTGGTCGGCACCAGCGCGCGCAGCGCCTTCGCGAACGCCTTCTCCAGCTTCAGGTCATGCTTCGGAACATACGTTTTCATCGATCGACCTTGCGCGCTCCAGAGCGACAAAGCCACCTTTGCTTTCAGCGCACATCATCTCCCACGCGGCGAAAGACGCGCGCGCGTCATCGTCAGTAGAACGCGCAGCCGACGTATAGTCGCCGCCATGGAAGCTCAACCGGGGTCCGTCGCCACGCCGCTCTCCGCCGCACCCGCGCCCGGACGCGTCGCCGGCTTCTGGGTGCGCGTCTTGTCGGATTTCATCGACGGGCTCGTGCTCTGGAGCTTCGGCGCGTTGCTCGCGATTCCGCTCCGCGGCGTCTTCGAGCGGCTCGGCGAGCGCGGCGTCTTCATCGGCCTCGCCGTGTCGCTCGCCTACTCGGGCGTGCTCCAGAGCCGCATCGGCCGCGGGCAGACGCTCGGCAAGCGCCTGCTCGGCCTGCGCGTCACGAAGCTCGACGGCTCGTTCCTCTCGCTCGATCGCTCGCTCGTCCGCTACATGCTCGTGTCCTTCGCCATCTATCAGACGGCGGTCGCCTACGCGCTCGTCACCGTGCTGCCGTTCCTGCGGCTCGATTGGATCGTCGCGCCGTCCTCCGGCCTCGCCTTGGCCGTCGGCCTCGGGTGCTTCTTCGTCATCCCGTTCCACCCGCTCAAGCGCGGTCTGCACGATCTGCTGGCCGGCAGCATCGTCACGCGCGGTGGCCCGCTGGATCCGGCGTTCGTCGCGTCACGCGACGACGCGCGCCGCGATCGGCGCATCGTCATCGGCGGCCTCGTCGTGGCGCTCCTCGCGAGCGTCGGAGGCCTCGCGGTCTCGGCACATTTTCGCGACACCGTGCGCGCGCCGGCGACGTTCGCCGCCGCGAGCGATCTCGAGATGCACAACGTCTCCCTGACGAACACGCGCTTCGCGTCCTTCGGCGGCAAGCAGAATCGAGTGCTCATGATCGCAGGGTTCTTGCCGCGCCCGAGCGGCGGAGCCGCGCCCGACTGGAATGAGGCCGCCAAGCGCCTGACCGCCGCCGCGCACGCCGACTTCAAGGACGCGCCCATCGACCGCGTCGGCGTCGCGCTGCGCAGCGGGTACAACATCGGCATCGCGAAGTCGTACGACAACGACGTCCGATGGCTCGATTGGCGCACCGGCCAAGTCACCAGCATCATGGGCTCGAAGGAGCTCCAGTTCTAGCGGCGTCGCGCGCTCACTGCGGCGTCGTGCGCGTCCTCGCCCAGTCGATGCTCCACACGCTGCCGCGCTGGATCCACTTGAGCGGGCGTCGGCGTTCGGGCGGCGTTCCCAGCGCGCAGTGATAGAGGTGGTCGATGCGCCAGAAGAAGCCGCGCGTGTGGTAGCTCTCGGGGCACTTGAGGCGCGTGCAGTCCAGGTGGTGGCAGAACTCGTGGAGCAGCGTGTTCAGCAGCGCTTTCGGGCTCGACACCTGCGCGCGGATCGCCGTGCGCATCCACACGCGAACGCACTGCGTGGACGGCGTGTAGTCGCCGAACAGCTGATACGTCGTCACGCCCTCCATCACCTTGTGAGGCCGCACGCCCAGCACGGCGACCGGCGGCGTCGGCACGGAGTAGAACGCCGACAGCGCCGCCAGCAGCTCGGCGCACGCGTACGTCACGGGCTTGAGCTCCTCGCCCTCCATCGCCGTCTTGATGCCGAGCGCGAGCGGCTGAATGATCGTGGCGGGCGGCAGGGGCATCGTCACGAGCGCGTCGCTGCGATCGAACTCGGCGCGCTTCTTCTCGCTGCGCGGCGCGCGGTCGGTGATCATCCGCCGATGACCTCGGCGCGGACCCTCTCGAGGAATGCCGCCCACACGTCGTTCGGCTGCCACAGCGCCTGCGCGAGGGCATCGGCGCGCGCGCGTGGCCAGCCGAGGCGCAGCTCGCCGTAGAGCGCGACGAAGGACGAGACGCGGAAATTCGCCGCGCAGTGAACGAAGACCTTCTCACCCGACCAGGCGTCCATCGTGTCGACGAAGGCGCGGAAGTCTTCGACGGTGGGCGCATCGAACTTCACGGGGATGTGGCGGTACTCCAGCCCGAGCGACGCCACGACGGCGGCCTCGTCGGGCAGGCAGTACTTCGGATCGAGCAAACCCAGGTTGATGACGGCGGCGTAGCCGCTGTCCGCGGCGTCCCCGAGCTGCGCTTCCGTCGGCTGCCCGGCCGTGCCGAGGCGCTCGTCGACGCGCAGGAAGTTCTTGATGTCGGTGAGCGCCATCGCCGCGCAACGATAGCGCGCGAACTCGATTTCGTCAGGGCGGCGGCAGCACGCCCGCGAGGCCGACGCCCGGATCGAGGCGCTGGCCCAGCGACGACGGATCGACGCTCCACTTCGCGGCGAGCGCGAAGACGTTCGCCTCCTCGGGCACGGCGCCGTCGCGCACGGCCTTGGCGTTGAAGTCCAGGTTCAGCGCGCGCTCTTCGGGCGTTGGGTCGCCCTCGTTCCACAGGATGATGCCCTGCGCGCCCAGGTACGCGTACTTGCGCACGACCGCGCCGTTCACGTAGCGCGCCCACGCGTTCCAGCCGATGTCCTCGTGCGTGCTGAAGTACTGGACCTCGTCGAACTCGTGGGACAGCCGCGCCATGAGCGGCGTCGCCGCGTCGGTCGAGGGACCGCCGCCGGCGTCGGGGAAGCGCGTGCTCGTCGCGAGCACCCAGCCGTCGACGGGCGGCGTGACGAAGACGCGGCCCGCGTACGCGCCCACGAGGCCGGCCGTCCACCCCACGGGCGCGACCTCGCGCAGATCGAGCGCCTTCGCCACGGCCTGCGTCGTCGTGCCCTTGAACGCGAGCCACACCGTGCGCGGCCCGAACGAGCGCGGCCGCTCCTCCGCGGCCGGCGGCGGCGCGTCCTTCTCGTGCTTGTGACACGCCGACGCCGACACCGCGACGGCGAACGCGAGCGCCGCGCGCTTCATCGTCTTCATCATCTTTATCTTTATCTTTATCGTTCGGGCGTCTCGGCGCGCGTCCGTACGCGCGCGACGATCACCTTGGCGACGTCCTCGCCCACGCCGACGGCGACGAGCGCCGCCTCGAGCGCCTCGAGGATCTCGGCGGCGCCGCGCGCGCGGCCCTCGTCGAACCCCGTCATCCAGTCGACCGACGCGTGCGGCATCGTCTTGCCGCGGGACTGTTCGCCCGTCGTCTCGACGTCGATCTCGATGCTGGGCGCCGAGTCTTCCTTGGTCACTGCGGCCCGTCCTGGTTGCGCCGCACGGAGATCGCGAGCCGCGCGACGCTCTTCATGACGTGCGGGACGCGCTTCGTGAGGTTGATCGACGGCGGGCGCTTCTCGCGCACGGCGAACGGGATCTCGACGACCTTCTTGCCCTCGCGGTGCGCGCGGATGACGAACTCGCTCGCGAACACGTCGCGGTCCAGCACGCAGCGGCGCGCCGTCTCGAGCAGCGACGCGCGGCGGAAGGCCTTGAGGCCGTGCGTGTCGGTGCCGCCGAAGTGGCAGGTCAGGCGCAGCATGCCGTTGTAGACGCGCGTCGCGAGCCGCCGGAACAGCGGCCGCTGGTCGTGCGACCCCACCATGGCCTTGGAGCCGACGACCATCTCGGTGTCGCTGCGCTCGAGCAGCGCCATGGCGCGCGCGTAGAACTCCGTGTCGAGCAGATCGATCTCGTCGCAGATGACGTACTCGCCGCGCGCCTCGAGGATGCCCATCTTCATGGCCATGCCGTAGTTGGGCTGGCCCGCGTGCAGCATGCGCACCTCGGGGTGCTCGATCTCGAGCGCCTTGCCGATCTCGATCGTGCCGTCGCGCGAACCGTTCTCGCAAAGCAGCAGCTCGTAGCGCCAGTTGAAGCGCCGCAGCTTCTCCTGCAGCTCGAGCACCGAGCCGCGCAAGATGCCCTCTTCGTTGTAAATCGGGATGACGATCGATACGTGGATGGGTCCGTCGTTCATGAAGCTGCCTTCGCCGGGGGGAGCGCGTCGATGAGTCCCGCGACCTCGCGGCCGGCCATCACGCAGTCCTCCATGGCGTTGTAAGTCCACGCGCCGTAGCGGCCGCGTGGATAGATGCCGTTCGCCTCGAGGAATGAAAAGATCGCGTGCGTCGCCGCGTAGTAGTTGTCGTCGAACACGACGTACGCGTACTGGATCTCCTTGCGCTCGGCGAACACGACATCATCGGGAGATGACAGCGCGCCCGCGGCCGTGAGCGCGAGGATCGAGTCGCGCAGCGCCTCGTCGCTCGTGGGCCCGCGGTCGGACATCTCGACGCAGATCGAGGCGCCGCCCGCGGGCGCCATCGTGGGCATGGCCGAGGAGAAGACGTTCACGCGGTAGAAGGGATACTTCGTCTCGGGCACGTAGATCCAGTGCCAGTCGGCGGGCGGCTGCGCGCGCGAGGCGACGTTCACGTAGCGCAGCGTCGTGCAGCGCAGGCGCCCCGCGTGCGCCTCGATGTCGGGCGGCAGGTTCGGCATGCGCTTGAGCAGCTCGGGCAGCGGGATCGTCGCGACGAGCGCGCGGTACGGCTGGCGCTCGCCGCCCACGACGACCTCGCGGCGCTGCCAGTCGATCGTGTCGGGGCTCGTGCCCAGGTTGACCTTGCCGTGCTCCGTGCGCATGCGCGTCGTGAGGGCGCGCGCGAAGACCTCGATGCCGCCCGACTTCGGGTACAGGAAGCTGACGTTGTAGCCCATCTCGGGCGGGCCCGCGCCCACGGCGCCCGCGACGATCTGCTCGACGTTGGGCAGCGGCACGAAGCGCGAGCACCACGCCGCCGTGATCTCCGACGGCGACACGCCCCACAGCTTCTCGTTGTAGGGGATCATGAAGTGTTTCGAGATGCCGGCGCCGAAGTGACGCAGGCAGTACTCCTCGAAGTTCTTGGGATCGGCCGGGTCGGTGCCCGCGGCCGCCTTGACCTTGGCCTCGATGACGCCCAGCAGGCATTCTTTGACGACCTCGGGCGGCAGGCCGTGGAGGTTGGCCTGGAACGGGAAGCGCGTGAGGTTGCCGTGCGAGAAGATGCGCGCGCGGCGCGCGACGGGCACCATCTCGCCGGGCAGGATCTCCTCGACGAGGCGCTTGACCCCGGGATCGCGCAGGTGCAGCCAGTGGCCCGTCTTGTCGAACTTGTAGCCGTCGCGCTCGTCGGTGCGCGCGTGGCCACCCAGGCGCTCGTCGCGCTCGAACAGCACCCAGGGCGCGTCGAGGTGCACGGCCGTCGAGATCCCCGTGAGGCCGCCGCCCAGAATCACGACGGGGGGCTGGCCGTGCGCGCCCTTTTTCGGGCCGCCTTCTTGCGCGTCTTTTGCCGTCACGATCGGAAGTGTTGGCTTACCATGGAAAGGCACCGCCATGCACAACGCCGCGCGGCCCGAGGCCGGCGCCTTCGAGCGCATGAAAGAGCTCGACGAGCGCCACCGCCGCACGCTGCGCGGCGCGCTGCCGCTCACGCTCTCGCTGCGCTACCTCGTGATGGCCGTGGGGCGCCTGCGGGGCGGCACGGCCCTCGTGCCCGCGCTGCCCGTGGCGCGCCCGCCCGAGGGGACGGCGTCGCTGACCTTCGTGGGCCACGCCACCGTCATGATCACGACGGCGCGCACGCGCCTGTTCACCGACCCCGTGTTCGAGCGATCTTTTTACGGCCTGCGGCGCGCGAAGGAGGCCGGCGTGCACGCGGCCGACGTCGACGACCTCGATCTCGTGCTGATCTCGCACGCGCACCGCGATCACCTGTCGCCGCGCAGCCTGCGCCGCGTGCTCAAGGACGTCCCCATCGTCGTGCCGCCGCGCTGCGGACCGCTCGTCGCGCGCCTCGGCTTCCTCGAGATCGACGAGCTGCAGCCGGGCGCGACCGTCACGCACGGCGACGTCGAGATCACGGCCGTGCCCGTGCGCCACTCGGGCGGCGGCGGTCATCGCGGCGCGTGCGGCTACGTCATCAACACGCAGGGCACGTGCTTCTACTTCGCGGGCGACACGGGCTACTTCTCGGGCTTCGCCGAGATCGGCCGCCGGTTTCACCCCGACGTCGCGATCCTGCCCATCGGCGGCTACGAGCCGGCGACGTTCCGCGACGAGCACCTGTCGCCGCTCGACGCCATCCACGCCTTCGCCGATCTGGGCGCGCGCGTGCTCATCCCCATGTGCCACGGCTCGTTCCCGCTCAGCTACGAGCCGCTCGACGCGCCCGTCGCGTGGCTGCGCCAGCTCGCGCGCGAGAACCTCTTGCCCGCGGGCGCGCCCGCGCCCGGCGACGAGTCGCGCCGCCTCGCCGTCCTCGACCACGGCGAGACCATGCACTTCCGGCGCAAGCGCTGACCCCCGACGCTAAGGGATCGCGCAGCCCATCGCGCCGACGTGCAGGCGCGCGGCGACGCCCACGCAGCTCACGTCGGCCATGGCGACGTCGTCGAGGCCCGCGACCGTCGCGCCGCACGGGAACGCGCCCGTCGTCTGATCCCACAGCTTCGTCGACGTGAGCTGACCGTCGACGTACTCGTCGATGACGTTGGCGCCCGCGCCCATGGTGCCCGGGCCGCCGTCGACGGCGCCCGACGCCTTGAGCGGGCTCGCGGCCGGCACGTACACGAGACAGCCGCCCAGCTGCGGATCGATCTCCTGCGCCGACGTGACGTGGCCGTCGCGCGGCGCAAACGTCATCGCCGGGCCGAAGGCGTCGCACCGATCGAAGGCCCACTTGTTGAGGCCCGTCGCGTGGAAGCCGAAGGGCGCGCCGGCCGCGTCGACCAGCGTCGCGCGCACGGTGGCGTTCGAGGTGAGCCCCATGTTCTCGGCGTCGATCGCGAGCGACACGCCCGTGTCGGTGAAGCCGAAGAGCGACGTGCTCTCGACGGTGTCGTCGACGCCGCCCGTGAACAGCACGCCGAGCGCGCCCCCGATCGAGACGTCGTTGGCGAGCATGGCCGTGCTCACGATCTGATCGCCCTGCGTGCAGGGCTTCGTGCTCGCGCACTGGCTGTCGAGGACGTAGCCGGCGTGCGAGGCGTCGTTCGCGATGTCGCCGAGGAGCTGATCGTGCATGGGCTGCACGCGCCCGCCCATGACGATGCGGCTCCCCGCGATCGTGAACCCGTCGGCGACGTCCTCGGCCACGCAGTTCTCGACGGTGCTGAACGACGACTTCGACAGCAGGAAGCCGCCGTCGCCCTCGGTGGGCGTCGTCGTCGGCGTGCCGCCCGCGATGTCGGCCGTGTCGCGCGAGTGCGCGTAGTCGCGCCGGAACACGGCGTTCTGCGAGTCGTAAGCGTGAAAGCCGTAGTAGTGGAAGTCGAGGGCCTCGCTCTCCTCGATCGTGACGCTCGGCGACCCGTGCGCGACGACGTACACCGACGCCGTGAGGTAGCGGTTCGGGTGCGCGGCGAGCAGGCGGCGCGCCGTGACGTTCGCGCAGCGCGTGAGCACGACCACCGAGCCCGGCTCGTCGCCCATCTCGTGCGGCGCGTCCGCCTCCTCGGCGTGAATGCCGTCGAGGATCCAGTTCGAGCAGGCCGACAGCTCGATGGGCGCGCCCGTGCCGTCGCCCTTGATGAAGGCCTGGCGCTCGTTCTGCGCGCGCACGGTGATGGGGTTGCCGGGCGCGCCGTCGACGGCGTTCGTGCCGCAAAAGACCTGCAAGAAGCCGCTGTTCGCGTTCACGTACGTGCCGTTCAGCAGCACGAGCGTCGAGCCCGGCTGCAGCAGCGGCAGCGCGTGCGCGAACGTGAGCCACGGCAGCGCCTGCGTCCCCGGGTTCTGATCGTTGCCGTCGGGAGACAGATAGAGCGTCGACGGCAGCACCGGGCCCGCGTCACCCGGCGCGCCGCCCGCGCCGGCCCCGTCGATGACGCCCGCGTCGACGCCGCCCGCGCCCGTCGACGCGTTGGCGACCAACGACAGCACGTCACCGCCGCGCGTGCGACAGCCGAACGCGCAGAGGCCGAGCACCGCCAACGTCAGACGCTCAGCGCGCAAAGCCCACCCCCAACGTCGCGCCCCACCACACGCCGCGCACGCCGACGTCAGAGTGATCGGAGACCTGGCCCACGACCGCCGACGTCACATAGCCCGCCTCGGCGCCGAGCGAGGCCAAGATGGCGCCGGCGCGGCCGAACGCGAGCGTCGCGCGCGCCGCGACGAGCGGCCCGAGCCAGGGCGCCGACACGGTGCGCGCCTGCACGACGCCGAGCGCGCTCGGCTCGCCGTGCCCCACGAGCTGCGCGACGCCACCGCGCGCGCCCACGCCGGCCTCCCACGTCGCGCGCCCGCGCGCGCCGCGTAGCGCGCCGAGGAGCCCCACCGAGGCGACGAGCGCGTCGATGTCGCCGAGCGCCGTCGGCTGCGCGGCCCCCTCGAGATCGACGTCGGCCACGAGATCGAACCGCCGCGGGAGCTGACGCTCGACGGCCAGATCGCCACCCACGAGCGCGCGCGGCATCCCCGAGAACACGCGCAGCGCGCCCGAGGCGAGCGCCCGCCAGCGCGGAGGCGCGGGCGGCGCCACGAGCGGCGTCGCAACGATCGACCCGGCCTCCGCCACGTGCCCCGGATCGCCCTGGCTCGCGGCGACGAGCTCGACCGACGCGATCGCGACGAGGCGCGCCTGATTGGCCTTCGACACGCCCTCGAGCGTGACGTCGCGATCGAGCGTGCGCCCCGTCGTCGGGTCGCGCACCTCGAGCCGCACGACCTGCGGCGCGCCCGCGACGCAGCCCACGGAGACGCGCGTCGTGTCGCGCGGATCGCCCGCGCCCAGCGGCGCGCCCGCCTCGATGGGCACGAGGCGCCTCACCTCCTGCGCGTCGACGCGCGCGCACGGGTCGAGCACGAGGACAATGGGCGGCCGCGGCGCGTCCGCGCGCGCAGCGCCGGCCGTGAGCGCCGCGAAGCAGACGACGACGATGGTGAACGCGCGCCGCGCGGCTGGAAGAACGAGCTTGCGCTGCATGAAACCGACCGTCCCGCCCGGTCCGGCGAGACGCTCGGGATTAGAGCATCAAATGCCACCGAGATCTCGCACGGCGGCGAGGCGCTGACCGTGCGGGTACACGCGCGCGTACTCGAGCGCGCCGTCCCGCGCGCGCGACGTCTCGCCCGCGCGCGCCCACGCCTCGACCTCGCGCGCGAGCGCGTCCTGGGCCAGGCCGCCCGCGGGCGCCATCGCGCGCACGTCCGCGAACCGCCGCGCCGCGAGCGCGGGCTGGTCCAGGTTGTCGAGGTAGATCTTGCCGAGCGAGAAGCCCGCGAGCTGCGCGCACATCTCGCGTGGGTGCTCGGCGACGACGCGCTCGAGGAACGGCACGGCGCGCTCGGGCCGCCCCGCCTGCCGCGCGACATCGGCCGCGAGCAGCAGGTCGTCGGGCTCCGACAGATTCTTCATGGGCACCTGGCGCAGCAGACCGTAGGCCTCGCCGAAGCGCTTCTGATCGGCGAGCGTCACCCAGCGCGCGTCGGCGACCTGGCGCCGCTGTACGAGCCGCTCCTGCAACAAATGACCGCGCGCGGGCGGCGCGGCAGCCACCTCTGGCGCCGCGGCGCGACCGGGCGTCGGGCTCGCCGGCTCGGCGACGCGCGCCGGGCGCGCCTCGGCGGCGCTCGCGGGCGGCGCGACCCGCGGCGCGGGCGGCGCGACGGGCGCGAAGCTCGAGAGCGCACGCGCTGGCACGAGGTCGCGCACCGACGCGCCGTAGCCCAGCGCGAGCGCGAGCGCGACAGCGCCCACGCTCAATGTCGCGCCCGCGGCGGCGTAGCGTCGCTGCTGCCGTCGACGCTGCAGCTCGATGAGCGCGATCTCGACGTGCCCCGCGGGCCACCGCACGACAACCTGATCCCTGATGAGCGCCGACGCGCGCTGCGCGTTCGGCGAAAGCTCGCTCCCCGACTCGATCTCCATCATCCCACCGCCTCGGAAATTATCTTTTGCGCCGCGACGATGCGCCGCTTGGCCGTCGCGAGCGAGCAATGACAGAGCAGCGCCACCGTCTCGAGGCGCTCGCCCTCGATGTGCCGCAGCGACCACGCGAGCCGCTGGTTGACGGGCATGCCGTCGAGCGCGCGGTACATGCGCGTCAGCATCACGCGGTCCTCGGGAGAGATCGCCGGGTCGACGAGCTCCTCGTACTCGATGGGCACGTCGAGACCCACGAGCTTGCGAATCTTGCGGACGCGCAGCCGCTGGCGCGCGACGTTGATCGTGATCGAGACGAGCCAGGCCTTCGTCGCGCCTTGGTGGCGCAGCCCGCCGATGCCCTTCGTCGCGCGCAGGAAGACCTCCTGCACGAAGTCGTCGATGTCGTCGCGCAGCGCCGTGATGCGCAGGCCAAGCGAAGCGACGAGCGGCGCGTATCTCCGGAAAGCGTCCTCGACGGCGGCCTTGGGGTCGGCGGGCGGCTCGTCGTCGAGGCGCGATGGCTCGGCCCCCGGGGGCACCAAGCGAAGATGCGGTTTTTGCGCCGGTTGAGACATGGCCCGTCCGAACGAATAGATTACCCCCCCGCCCATTCGGCTCAACCTGGTTCCCGTCTGGCGGCCCTTCTGTCTGGCGAAGTGCGGCATCATCGCACCTGCCCTTGACCTGCGCGGGAACGCGGGGCCAAACTGCGCGCTTCCACCTATTTGACGAGGGATGTCATGAACGCGCGCAATCATCTGTCGACCAAGGTATTGGGTCTCGTGGTTTCGATTGTGGTTCCGACTCTGGCCGCCTGCGGCGGCGGCAGCAGCACTCCGCTCACGGTCTCCGACTTCTGCCTGCAAAAGGCGACGGCAGAGTGCAACGGTGTCGCGGGCCTCTGCTCCATAACGACGAAGGACTGCGAGACCACGCGCGAGGCGGCATGCATGTCCTTCGTCGCGACGGTCAACGTCGCGCCGCGCGTCTTCGTGCCGGGCAACGTCGCCGCCTGCGTCAACAAGACGAAGAGCGTCTACGCCGAGTCCCTCATCAAGCCGGCCGACCTCGACGCCGTCGCCGACGTCTGCAACTACGTCTTCCAGGGCCCGGCGCTCGATCTCACGGCTTGCACGACGAAGTACGACTGTAAGAACGCGAAGGACATTTGCGACAAGGGCGAGTGTGCGGCGCCGACGAACGTCGCCGCGGGCGCGCAGTGCGCGAACTTCGGCGCCGTCTGCCCGACGACGCAGTATTGCAACGCCGTGGGCGCCGCGATGATGTGCGTCGCCAAGGGCGCGCTGGCGGCTGCTTGCAGCGCGACGGCTCCGTGCGACGCGACGAAGATGCTCACGTGCGGCGCGGCCGGCACGTGCGTCATGCAGTCCGCCACGGGCGGCGCCTGCACGACCAACGCCGACTGTCTAGCGGCGGCGCCCTACTGCAACCCGTACGCGGGGAACAAGTGCGGTACGGGCCTGACCTTCTCGGCGGCCTCGGCTTCCTGCGCCGCGTTCTCGGGCAGCGCGACCGGCACGGCCGGCGCGGGCGGCGGCACGGCCGGCGCGAGCGGCGACAGCGCGGCCGACGCGACGGGCACGGCGGGCGCAAGCGGTTCGGACGCGAGCACGACGGACGCGAGCACGACGGACGCGGCCGACGCCGCGACCACCGGCTAGCTCGTGCCCGAGTCGTCATCCGGAATTGGTCGCGCGCTGCGCGCCGTCCCCGCGTGGGGATGGGCGCTGTTGTTCGCGGTCGTCGTGTGTCTGCCGCGCCTGGGCGGCTTCGGCTTCTGGGATCCCTGGGAGCTGAAGATCGCCGATCGGGCGCGCGACATGGTGCGCGCGGGCGGCCTGTTCGATCCGACGGCGGGCGGCAAGTACGCGCAGTCGGCGCGTCTCGATCTGTTCCTGGCGGCGCTCGGCATCAAGATCTTCGGCGCGAGCGAGCTGGGCGCGCGCCTGCCGATCGCGCTGGCCGGCGTGGGCGCGCTCATGGCCGTGTACTGGGCCGGCGTGGGCCTGTTCCGCAAGCGCGCGGCGCTGCTGGGCACGCTCGTGCTCGGCAGCATGGCGATGTTCGTGCTCGAGGCGCGGCAGCTCACGACGGACGTCCCGCTCATGGCGGCGCTCGCGTTGTCGATGGCAGGCCTCGGCCGCTTCGCGTGGCCGGCTTCGGGGAAGCGCCGTCTCCTCGACCTGGGCGTCGGGCTCGTCGGGCTCGCGATCGGGTACGCGGGCGGCGGCGCGCTCACGGGCGTCGTGCTGCCGCTGCTGTCGCTCGTCGCGGCGCTCGTCGTGGGCGCCGGCCTCGTGCCGACGTCGCACGGCATCGACGACGGCACGGCCGATCTCGCGCCCGCGGGCATCGGCCCCGACATCGTCGAGGGCCGCTCGTTCGGCGCGAGCACGCTGCGTCCGGGCGGCCGTGGCTTCGCGATCTTCGCCGTGCTGGGCGTCGGCGCGCTCGCGCTCATGATCGCGTCGATGACGGGCGTCGTCGCGGGGCGCTACTCGGTGCTGCTGGGCGGCATCCCGCGCAGCGGCGCGCCCACGCACACGTTCGAGGCGCTCATCCGCGAGCTCGGCTTCGGCATGTTCCCGTGGAGCGCCGTCGCCGTGTTCGCGCTCGCGCGGCCGCTCATCCGCCTCGACGGCGGCGGCGAAGACGGCACGTCCGCGACGAACGCGCGCCTCGCGTTCGGCCAGCTCTACCTCCTGCTGTTCGCGGGCCTCGGCTTCGCGCTGTCGACGTACCGCCTCGTGATCTTCGGCGAGGCGC
>DATAZS010000062.1:0-11932 GCA_036271915.1 Polyangia bacterium | reverse complement strand
TTGAATAGCGGCGTAAACGCGGGCATCGTGGCGGGACGGTTGAAATTTGAGCCCTAGACCTGACGAAAAGGGACGCCCTTCGGTGCGTCGGATTCAGCAGACCCTTCAAGCGATCCTGGCGGAGGTCGAGGCTCGTCCCACCGACTTGATCGCGGTCCTCGACGGGGCGACGGAGGCGCTGGTGGCGTTCGGCGCCGATCGACGGATCATCCACGCCAACGCCCGCGCGGCCGCGATGTTCGGGTATGGGCCGGCGCAGCTCGTGGGGCGCTCGACCGACCTGCTCATCCCCGAGCGGCTGCGGCAGCCTGACGCACCCCCCATGATGGCGACCGTCGATCTGATGCAGGTCGAGCTGCCGGGCCTCATGCGCGACGGCCGCGAGCTGGCCGTCGAGTGGTGCTTCGGATCGGCGCGCCGCGCGGCGACGCCCATCTTCGTCATGACCGTCCGCGATCGCGTCGAGCTCGATCGCGCGCTCGAAGACCTCCGGGTCAGCGAAGAGCGGTTCCGTCTCCTCGTCGACGGCGTCAGCGACTACGCGATCTTCATGCTGGATCGGAACGCCCGCATCTCGAGCTGGAACCGCGGCGCCGCGCGCATCAAGGGCTGGGAGGCGGCGGAGATCATCGGGCAGCCATACGAGGTGTTCTTCACGCCCGAGGATCGGGCGGCGGGCGTCCCCGCGTCGCTGATCGCGGGCGTCACGAGAGAAGGCGCGCTCGACACGACGGGCTGGCGCGTCCGCAAGGACGGCTCGCGGTTCTGGGCGCACGCCTCGCTCACGGCCATTCGCGACGCGGACGGCGAGATTCGTGGCTTCGCGAAGGTAACGCGCGATCTCACCGAGCGTCGGCGCGCCGAGGAAAACGAGCGCAACCTCATGATCGAACGGACGGCGCGCGAGGCCGCGCAAGAGGCCGAGCAGCGCCTGCGCGTGAGCGAAGAGAAGCTGCGCCGCCTGCAGCGCCTCTCGGCGTCGCTGTCGGATTCACTGTCGCCCGAACAGGTGTCGAAGGTCGTCCTCGGAGAGTTCATCGAGGGACTCGGCGCGTCGAGCTGCACGATCTACCTGCTCACGCCGGATGGCGGAACCCTCGACCTATTTGCCCAGCACGGCCTCCCGTCGCGGACCCTCGCGAGCCTCGGATCGGTTCCCCTCGACACGAGGACGCCGATCTCGGACGCGGCTCGGGCGCGAGAGGCCGTCTTCTTCGAGAGCCAAGAGTCGCTCCTCAAAAACTACCCCGCGCTTCATGAGGTCGTGCGGCCGGACGAGTTCGAGGCGGCGCTCGCGCTGCCGCTCGTCGCGGACGGCGTGCTCGTGGGCGCTCTGGGCCTACGCTTCGCTGACGCGCGGCGCTTCGATGACGGCGATCGCGCGCTGATCTCGACGATGGGTGAGCTCTGCTCGCAGGCCTTGGAGCGGTCTCGGTTGTTCAAGGCAGAGAGCTCGGCCCGCGCGAGCGCCGAGGCCGCGAGCCGAGCCAAGGACGAGTTCCTCGCGATGCTCGGCCACGAGCTGCGCAACCCGCTCGCGCCCATCCGGACGGCCGTGCAGCTCATGAAGCTGCGCGACGGCGGTCAAACCGTGCGCGAGCGCGACATCATCGAGCGGCAGGTCGCGCACCTGAGCGGCCTCGTCGACGATCTGCTGGATGTCTCTCGTGTGGCCCGCGGGCAGATTTCGCTGTCACGGGCTCCGACGGCCGTGGCCGACGTCCTCACGCGCGCCGTCGAGATGGCAAGCCCGCTGCTCGAGCAGCGCGCGCACCACCTCGTGATTTCGGTCGCGCGGCCCAACCTGACGGTCAACGCCGATCCGCTGCGGCTCGCGCAGGTGTTGGCGAACCTGCTGTCGAACGCCGCGAAGTACACTCCGCCTCACGGGCACGTGTGGCTGACGGCCGCGTTGGAGGGCACCGACGTCGTCATCCGCGTTCGAGACGACGGCGACGGCCTCTCGCCCGAGCTGCTGCCGCGCGTGTTCGATCTGTTCGTGCAGGGGGCGCGGACGTCCGCGCGGTCCGAGGGCGGTCTCGGGCTCGGCCTCGCTCTCGTGAAGAGCTTCGTCGCGCTTCACGAAGGGACCGTCGTCGCCACGAGTGAAGGGCCCGGCAAAGGCAGCGAGTTCGTCGTGCGAATCCCGGCGATCCGCACCTCGCTCGAGGCGCCGCCCCACCCCCCCCGCGACCTGCCGGCCGGCGCGACGCGCAGCCGACGAATCCTCGTCGTCGACGACAATGAGGACGCGCGCGAGCTGCTCGCCGAGATCCTGCGCAGCATGGGGCACGAGGTGGCGATGGCCGAGGACGGTCCGACGGCGCTCGAACGGCTGCGGACCTTCTTCGCCGAGGTCGCGATCCTCGACCTCGGGCTGCCCGTCATGGACGGCTTCGAGCTCGCGCGGCGCGTGCGCGAGCAGCGGGGCGCCGCCGCGCCTCGGCTCATCGCGCTCACGGGCTACGGCCTCGATCGAGACGTCGCGCGAACCCGCGCGGCCGGCTTCGCCGTCCACCTGGTGAAGCCGGTCGACGTCGCCGATGTCTTGTCCGCGATCGAGCCCGTGGCCTGAGGGTCGATCAGCGGCGCGACCAGCGGCGAAACACGGAGCCGAGCACGATGTTGGGCTCGGCGGGGGCGCGCTCCTCGATGTGACGAACGTGGGCGCCCAGGAGATCGCTGCGCGTGAGGATGCCCACGGCGCGGCGGGGATCGTCGCGCTCGACGACGACGACGCGTCCGACCTCCGCGCGCACCATCTGGTCGAGCGCCGTGCGCAGCGCGCTGTCCGGGTAGACGATCACGGGTTGCCGCGCGATGAGGTCGACGAGCGGCGTGCCCGACGGCGCTCCCATCAGATCACGCAGCGTCAGCACGCCCACGAGGGCTCCCGCTTCATCGACGATCGGGAATCCCTGGTGCTCCGATCCCGCCGCCCCGGAGGCGAGCCACGCGCGTGCATCGTCCGATGTGCTCGTGGCCGACAACGTCACGAGGTCGCGCGTCGCGCGGTCGTGGACCAGCAGCTGGTCTAGAAGATCGACGCCGTAGTCGCTGCTGACGTGGATGCCGCGGCGGGCGATCTTCTCCGTCATGATCGAGTTGCGCATGAGCAGCGACGAGAGGAAGTGCGCCGTGATGGCCCCCACGAGCAACGGCAAGAGCGCGATCGGCTGGCGCGTCGTCTCGAAGGCGAAGATGATCGACGCGAGGACCGCACGCGAGGCGCCCGCGAACATCGCGGCCATTCCCACGAGCGCCGCCAGGCGGATGTCGATGCCGATCGAGGGCAAGAGGCGCGTCAGCGCGGCGCCGAGGACGGCGCCCACGCCGCCGCCCACGGTGAACAGCGGCGCGAGCGTCCCGCCCGAGGTGCCGCTGCCGAGCGAGATCGACCACGAGACCAGCTTCCACCCGCACAGCACGGCGATGGCCGTGACCGTGAGCTGGCCCGACAGGATGTTGTCGATGTTGTCGTAGCCGACGCCGAGCGTGTGGGGCGACACGAGCCCGACGAGGCCGACAGCGAGGCCGCCGAGGGCCGGCCACCACATCCAGTGGATCGGTAGCTTCTCGAACGCGTCCTCGACGGCGTAGACGAGCTTCGTGACGCCGACCGACGCCACACCCACGAGCGCGCCGATGGCCGCGTAGCAGGCCAGCGCCGAGGACGTCGCGAGGTGGAATTCCCCCGAGCCGAACGCCGGCGCCGTGCCGACGAGCGCGATGCGCACGGCGGTCGCCGCCGCCGCTGCGAGCGCCACGGGGATGAGCGAGCGCGCGCGCAGCTCGAACAAGAGGAGCTCGACGGCGAGCAGCGCGGCGGAGACGGGGCTGCCGAAGGTCGCGGCCATGCCGGCCGCGGCGCCCGCGGCCAGCAGCGTCTTGCGCTCGATGGCCGTCGTTCGGCAGATCTGACCCACGAGCGAGCCGAGCGCGCCGCCCGTCGCGATGATCGGCCCCTCGGCGCCGAACGGACCGCCGCTGCCGATCGAGATCGCCGCGGAGATCGGCTTCAAGAACGTGATGCGCGCCGGGATCCGGCTCTGGTTCATGAGCACCGTCTCCATCGCCTCGGGGATGCCGTGCCCGCGGATGGCCTTCGATCCGTAGCGCGCCATGAGGCCGACGAGCACGCCGCCCACGACGGGCACGAGCACCACGACGGCGCCGAGGTGGTTGTCGGCGGGAGAGACGAACGCCGTCGAAATTCGCCCGTAGAAAGCCAGGTTCGTGATGAGCCCGATGAGGCGCGTGAGCAGCTGCGCCGAGAACGCGGCGACGATGGCGATCGCGATGGCGAGGCCGCTCATCCACGCGACGCGGCCGTCGATCGTGCGGGCCTCCGTCGGCATGTGCGCGGCGTCGAGCGCCGGCCCGAGTGACGGGGCGACGGGCAGGGCGCCTTCTATCAAGGCGCCAGAGGGCGTTCCGGGGAGCGAGCCAGGGGGGTGGTGACTGTTCATTCCTTCTCTTCTCTTTCGGCTTTTCCTGCGACTTTTCCTGCGACTTTTCCTGCGACCTTGTCCGCTTGTTCCTCTTCGAAGAACATCGCCGGTTTCGCGCGCGAGGTTCCGAGCGCGCCCGTGAGCACGGTGAGCCCTTCGGCGAGCGCGCGGCTGCGCGCGGGCGGCATGGCGCGGACGGTGGCCACGAGCTTCTCTTGCACGACGGTGGGCGCGCGCCGCTGCAAGGCCCGGCCGCGGGCCGTCGGCGTCACGATCATGCGTCGTCGATCGTCGGCGGCGTGGACGCGCGTCACGAGCGCGCGCGCGACGAGCCGGCTCACGACGACGGACACCGTGCTTTGGTGCGTCATCGTCCGCTCGGCGAGCTCGTTGATCGAGAGGCCGGGCTCTACAACCAAGGTGCGCAGCACGAAGAGCTGCGCGCCCGTGATCTGCGCGCGCCCTTGCGCGAGGCGCGCCGACTCACGCAGCTCGCGCACGAGCCGGCGCAGGGCGTTGATGACGATGAAGCTGTCGCGCGTCGCGCGCGGCCGATGCATGGGTATCCATATATGTAACCGCGCGCATGGGGTCAAGGTCGGCGAGGGCCGCGCTACCGTCGCGGTCGGCCGCTCTTGAACGTCCAGGACCGCACGAAGAGCCAGCAGAGCCCCACCATCACGGCGGCCCACTCGATGGCGCGCCAAGGCAGCGCCTCTGTCTGCGCGTGGAAACGCATCCCATCCACGAATGTGCACCTTCCGTTCCACTGGAGGTGCTCGTCGCGTGCGTCGTCGCCGCACGCCGCCGTTAAGAAAGCGTACGGACCCGCACGAGCTGATCGATTTTCAATCAGACGGGCTAGGAGCCGCTGTTCGCGAACTGCAACCAGACGCGGGCGATGAGCGCGCCCACGATGGGCATGCCGAACAAGATGGCGACGATGGGGAACAAGATGTTGAACGACGTCATCCGCGCAGCGCTTGCAATGCGTCTGCCATCGCGACACGTTCACTCAGGTCGGATCGCACAGCTCACCGTGCTGTCGAGATTGTGGGTCGCGGACGGGCTCGGGCGGTTGATGCTGAAGAGCGCGCCCGTCGCGCAATACGCGTTCTTCGTGAGTGACCAGCACGCCGTCGCGACGGTCTTCTCACCGGGCGCGCACGCGGGGAGCGCCGTGTCGACGACGACACCTTGGTCGTTGAGATCGTGGTCGACGACCGAGCAGTCGGGCGTCGTCGCGCCCGTCCACGGTGCGCCCGTCATGTCGAGCACCTGGCCGCCGATACACTGCGGATCGACGGTGCCACCGATGCGGGTCGCGATGTTGATGAGCGCGTCCTGGAACGTGTCGCCACAGATCGACGCGTAGACGCCGCGGTCGCCGAAGGACTCGATCCACTGCTGGATGCGCACGGCCGGATCGGCGAAGGTGACCGAGCCGTCGGGCTCCTTCGTCGTGCACGAGTGCTCGACGAACGGCCAAGGGTGCGGATCGGGCAATTCGGGCGGCGCGACGTCGATGACGTACGGATTCGAAGGGCCGGTGATGGCCGACACGAGCACGTTCTCGGGATCGTGCTTGAGGTTCTTCAGTGACGCGACGACGTCGGCGACGCGCAGCAGGCGGCCGTCCTCGGCTGACACGCACGTGCCCGAGAGATCCGTCGGACCTGCGGGCGTGCGCGTCGGTGGCTGGCCGCCGCACAGGTGGCCGAACTCGTTGCACCGATACGACTGCAGCGGGCCCAGCGGATCGGACACGAGCTGCGACGACGAGTCGAAGAGCGCCGAATCGGGCGGCGCCGAGCAGTCGTCCTCGTTCGTGATGAGGACGATCGCGAGCGCGGCGTCGTCGCGCAGGAAGCCAGCGTTTTCGCTGGGCGGCGGTTGGCCGTCGGCGCCGAGCGCGCGCAGCACCGACGCGAACTGATGCTCGAAGCCGCACCCGGCGTCGCCGAGCGCGGCGATGCAGCCGAAAACGTCGCTGATGTCTCCCGTGTAGTTGGCGACGCCGCCGATGTTCGAGATGAAGCGTTGGCCCGCGTTCAAGCTGCCGGCTGCGCACGTCGTACCTACGGCGCGGTTCTGGAAGACGCCGCGGTCGCCGCCCGTCGGGCACTGCGCGACGCCGGGGTTCCGGCCCGCGCCCATCGACGACGACACGACGCCGATGTGGACGTCGGGCAGGCCGCCGGGCAGCGACTCGAGGACGTGCATGAAAGAGGGGAAGCTGGCCGTGAGCTTGTTCTGGAGCGGCGTCATGGAGGTCGAGTCGTCGATCATGAAGACGATGTCGAGCTTCCGGTCGATCGGATGCTCGTAGATGTCGTTCGTCTCGAAGTCGAGCCTCGGCGCCGGCGCGGCGAGCGGACGCGCGTTGCACGCCCACACCGTCGGCGCCGCGGCCAGCAGCAACGCCCATCGCAACCTTCGCCGCCAGATCGCCGCCATGCACGTCTTCATCTT
Source organism: Polyangia bacterium (assembly GCA_036271915.1). GTDB lineage: Bacteria > Myxococcota_A > Polyangia > Fen-1088 > Fen-1088 > DASZFV01. Next base: position 5,009 of record DATAZS010000062.1, on the reverse strand, counting down.
CATTGGGACGGCGAACACAGCAAGCCGAGGACCAACGTCGCGACGGCCGATGTGCGCGGCGATCGACGCGCGACCGGTAACTAGGTTGGCGATCCGCGGCGCAACGTTGGCGCGATCGCAGGGGGGCGAATCGATGGCAAGATGCGCGGCATGAGCTTCGTTCGTCGGTGTCTCTCGTGTGGGGCCGCGCTCGCGGTCGTCGTGCTCGTCGGATGTGGCGGGAACAGCGGCAAGAGCACGGGCGGCACGGCCGGCGCGAGCGGAACGGCCGGTGCGGGGAGCGCGGGCGCGGGTGGTGGTAGCGCCGGCGCGAGCGTCGGGAACGGGGGCGCCGGTGGCGGCGGCCAGACCGGCACCGCGGGCGCGGGCGGCGCTATCGGCGCGACGGCGGGCGCGGGTGGGCAGGCGGGCGCGTCGACTCCCGACGCCGCGATCGACGCTGGCAGCGCAGACGCAGGTACGGACGCGCCGACGGGGACCGGCTGCACGGGCACGGGCACGCTGTGTTGGGACTTCGAGGAGGGGAAGCTGCCGACGGGGTGGACGCCGTATCGCAACGAGTACGCGACGGGATCGCTGCTCGTCGACAACACGCGGCCGCACCACGGCACGTACTCGCTGCACGCGAAGGATTTCTCCGGTGGCACGGAGACGGCGCAAGGCGGGCCCAAGCACACGATGCAGTTCTCGCTGCCGACGGGCTTCGGTCCCACGTTGTGGGGGCGCGCGTACGTGTACATGACGCCGGCGACGCCGATGTCACACGCGGGCTTCTTCAACGCGCGCTACCAACCCGTCGGATCGACGACGACGCCCATCGACACGCTCGACTGGTACGAGGTCGCGACGTCGGGCGGCAAGTACGTCAGCATCTGGCATCCGCCCGAGCCGCCGGGCACGCCCGAGGCCGTGCAGATCTCCGACACGGCGGGCGTCGTCGACGATTGGGTGTGCGTCGAGTGGCTGTTCGACGCGCAGAACGGCACGGCGGCGCAGGCGGCCAGCCCGCGCGTGTGGCTGAACGGCGTCGAGCTCGCGTGGCCCACGAAGGAGATCTCGCCGACCGGCGTCGCGGCGCCCACGCAAGACAAGGCGTCGAGCTTCACCGTGCTCGAGTCGGGCGTCTACATGTACCAAGGCCTCACGAAGGTCACGAACTGGTGGATCGACGATCTTGCCGTCGGTCCGCAGCGCATCGGCTGCAACTGACGCGCGCCGGCGCGTGCGTGCGCGGCCTCGTCGGTGCGACACGCGGCGCGGAGGCTCGCGTTAGTCTGGCCGCGTGAAGCTTCTTCGCAGCGCGTGCGGGGCCCTTTCGTTTGTGACGTTGTCGCTCGCCGCGGCCGTCGGGTGTTCGAGCCACGGCGCGCGCGCACCCGGCGCCGACGCCGCGACCATGAGTGGCGCCGCGGGCGGCGGGACCGCGGGGGTCGGCGCCGGGAGCGCGGGCGCCGCCGTCGCGGGCGCGAACGGTGCCGCGGGCGCGGCCGGGCAGGGCGCGGCCGGCGCGACGGCGCCCGTCGACGCGAGCGCGGCCGACGTCGCGGAGAATTCGAGCGACGCCGACGCGGGACCCGCGGGCGTCGGCTGCGGATCGCCCGGCACGCTGTGCTGGGACTTCGAGGAGGGGAAGATCCCCGACGGTTGGACGACGTATCGCAACGAGTTCACGGGCACGCTGCTCGTCGACAACACGCGCGCGCACGGCGGCACTTACGCGCTGCACGCCAAGGATTTTCAAGGCGGCAACGAAGCCGATCAGGGCGGCCCGAAGAAGACGATCCGCTACACCCTGCCCGCGGGCTTCGGTCCCGTGCTGTGGGGGCGCGCGTTCATCTACACGACGCCGGCGCGGGCCGCCTCGCACGCGGGCTTCTTCAACGCTCGCTATCCGCGCCCCGCCGCGACCGACACGTCGTTCGCCGCGCTCGACTGGTACGAGACGGCGACCTACATGGGCACGTACATGAGCATCTGGCACCCGCCCGAGCCGCCCGGCTATCCCGAGGACGTGCAGGTCACGACGACGCCCATCGTGCTCGATGCGTGGGCGTGCCTCGAGTGGGAGTTCGACGGGCAGAACGGCACGGCCGCCGAGGCGGCCGACCCGCGCATGTGGCTCGACGGCGTCGAGCTCGCGTGGCCCGACACGTTCATCTACCCCGACGGCGCGGCCCGCCCCAAGCACGAGAAGGCGCAGAACTTCACCGTGCTCGAAGCGGGCATCTACCTGTATCAGGGGCTGACGACGGTCACGAACTGGTGGATCGACGATCTCGCCGTCGGCCCGCAGCGCATCGGCTGCAACTGAGGGCCGGCGTCTTCGTTCGCGCTACTGGATCTCGATGCCCGAGATCAGGCTGTTGTCTTTGACCGACGTCGCCTGGATGACGTATTGACCGCTGCCGTTCGCCGGTTCGGTGAACTGCTCGACGATCGCCTTGTTCTTCGCGCCCGCGGTCGCGAAGACATCGAAGCTCGTGAGCACCTGCGTCCCGTTGATCGACACGTTGAACAAGCGTGAGCCAGCGGCCGACCAGTACGTCTCGGCCATGTGCAGGCGCACCGTGTGGCTGGACGCCGCGGTGAAGCCCGGGATCGTGTACGTGAAGTTGCCGTCGCGCGCCGTCTGATACACGGCGACCGGCGCTGGGTTCGTCACGCCGCTCGTGTCGATCGTGTTGGCGTGGCTCAGCGTGCCGCCGCCCACGAAGTCGACATCGGCGACGAAGGGCGCCGCCGCGGGGCCGCCGCAGTTGATGTGCGTCGCGGTGCCGCCGGAGCCGGCCGTGCCGCCCGAGCCGGCCGTGCCACCGGAGCCGGCCGTGCCGCCGCCCGAGCCCGCCGTGCCACCACCCGCGCCGCCATAGACGTTGAGCTCGGCGATCGACCACCAGCTCGTCGCCGTGCCCGTCTGCGTGATCTTGAGGTAGCGCGCGCTCTGCTGCGCGAAATTCACCGTGATGAGCGCGGCTGTTCCCGTGCCGCTCGCGACGTTGTTGAAGGTCGTGCCGTCGTTCGACACCGCGACGGTGTAGCCGCGCGCGTAGTCGTTCGTGCTGCCCGCCGAGTCCATCGTGATCTCGTTGAATGACTTCGCCGTCTGCATGTCGACCTGGAACCACATGCCGTTCGCCATCGCAGCGCCCGTGCTCCAGCGCGAGCCCGTGTTGCCGTCGAGCGCGTTCGCGGGCACATCGCCGCCGCTCGTGTTCGACGCCGTCGCCGTCCAGCCCGTCCGTGACAGCGCGCTGCCCGCGCCGCCGGCGCCCGCCGTGCCGCCCGCGCCGGCCGTACCGCCGCCCGCGCCGCCTGTGCCGCCGCTGCCCGCGAAGCCGAAGGCCGTGACCTCGCGGCCGTTGTCGCCGATGTAGACGACGCCGTTGGCGACCGTGGGCGTCTGCCAGTGGATCTGGCCGATGCTCGTCGCGTTCCAGAGCTGCGCGCCCGTCGTGGGGTTGAGCGCGTGCAGGTTGTTGTTGCTCGCGTAGTACAGGACGCCGTTCGCGACCGTGACGCCGCCGTTGTTCGCCGTGCTCTGGTGCCACACGGCCGTGAGCGACGGGTTGCCGCCGCCGTCGACGGCGAGCTGGTAGGCGTTTACGCCGTTCGACGGGCTCGAGATGTACATCCACGTCTTGCTGTCGGCGGGGTTGATCCACGTGGCGCACGGGTTCTGCACCTCGCCGCCCGTCGTGAGCGCGGCCGACGCGACCTCACCCGCGACCTTCCCCGGCGCGCCCTGGCCGCTCATGTTGTCGAGGTTGATGAGGCGCACGACGGCGTCCTTTCCGCTCTGCATGCCGAGGTGCGGGTACTTGCTGCCGTTGTTGACGAGGATCAGCATGTTCGTGCTGCCGAGATCCTTGTCGTTGTTCTGCAGCGTCTGGTAGACGCTGGGCGTGTAGCTGTCGAGCGGGTTGCCGTTGCCCGCGCCCGAGCCGTCGGGGTTGAGCGCGAGGATCGAGTCGCCCCAATAAAACGTCGACGGCGCGAACGTGCCGTTGCCCGTGCCGATGTAGACGCGGTTCGTGAGCGAGTCGAACGTGACGCCCGCCTTGGCCCAGATGCCGGACTTCTGCCCCGCGCAATCCGGGTTCGAGCTGAAGTGGATCGTCTGGTTGCTGCACATGGCGTTGAACACCTTCTGCGCGCCCGTGCCGAGGTTGATCGCCGTGAGGTGGCCCTGGTAGTCGCCGCCGTCACCGTCGTAGCCGCCCGTGCCGATATAGAGGTAGTTCACGCCGCCCGACGTGCCGATCGTCAGCGCCGTGCCGTCCTTCTCGACGCTGTCCTTGAGCGACGCCGTCTCGGGCCAGCCGCCGCCCGTGACCTCGGTGCCGTTGCCGACGTTCACCTTGTGGAGCATGCCGTCGATGCCGGCCGTGTAGATGAAGTTGCGCGACGGATCGATCGCGGGCGACGACATCGTGATGTTCGCGCCCGCGAACTGGTGCGTCCAGAGGACGGCGCCCGAGTACGCGTCGAGCGCCGAGAGGTATCCGTTGCGCGACGTCATGAACGCGACGTCGTGCGTGCTACCCCCGACGCTGACGTTCGTGAGCACGACGGGCTGGCCTTCGATCGTCTCTTTTAGGCCGACCTGAAAGAGCTGCTTGAGGCCGCTGACGTTCGACGCCGTGATCGTCTGCTCGAGGGTGTTGTTGCCGCTGTGGTTCGAAGAGCCGCCGAACTGCAGCCAGTCGTACTTCGTCGTGGCGGCGCTGCTCACGACCTCGACGTCTTCGCCCGTGGGTCGGTTACATCCCTGTTCGCCGATCGCGACGAGCGCCACGCCGCCCGCACACACGCCGAGAAATGCCTTCGCTCGCTTGGAAAGTCGCATACGGATCTCCTTCTGGCCGCCGTCGCTCGGCGGAGTCCGCGGCCAATATGGAGTCTCCGGAATTACGCGGAAGTGAAAATACGACGCGCGTCGTAGCATCCGAGGGCGCGTCGTCACGACACATCAGGCCTCGATCGTGCTTAGCGATGGGGAGCGCGACTTT